>NZ_LZKC01000361.1:0-36613 GCF_001672685.1 Mycobacterium sp. E2462 | reverse complement strand
GACCGCGCCGCCGGCGAGCACCGACACGCCGACGACCACGGCGCCGCCGAGCACCACCGCGCCGCCGAGCAACGAGACCAGCACCGTGACGCAGACCGTGACCGTCCCGCCGCGGCGCGGACCGTTCGGGGGCCCCGCCGGGCCGCGGCCCTGACGCAGCCGCATGGCCGCGACAGGCAGCCTCGTCCGCCCGGCGGAGTCGCGCGACGCCGCGGCCTGCCTGGCCATCTACCGGCCGTACGTGGAGAACACCGCGGTCAGCTGGGAACTGGAGGTTCCGACCGCTCAGGAGATGGGTTCCCGGATCGCCTCAGCCCGCGAGCAGCATGAATGGCTGGTGCTCGAGCGCGACGGTCGGGTCGTCGGGTTCGCCTACGGGCATACCCTGACGCGGTTCCCCGCCTTTCGCTGGTCGACGGAGACCGGGATTTACGTGGACGCGGGACACCAGCGCAGCGGCGCCGGCCGCGAGCTTTACACACGGCTGCTGGGGCGGTTGGCCGAACGCGGCTATCGACGCGCGTTCGCGGGCATCACGCAACCCAACGAGGCCAGCACCGCGTTCCACCGCTCGCTGGGCTTCACCGAGGCGGGCGTGTACCGGCGGGTCCAGTGGAAGCACGACGGCTGGCACGACGTCGCATGGCTGCAACTCGATCTACTGGGCGCCGGCGATCGCGGGGAACCGCCCGGCCCCATTAGTTGACCCCGGGCCCGTGTCCGGACCCGGGGTGGGAGTCGATCTGAGTTAGCGGCCGCCGCCGGCGCCACCGCCGAAACGGCCGCCACCGGCGCCGCCGCCGTGCCGGCCACCGCCCGCGCCAGCGCCGCAGCAGCACCACCCCGACCGCGCCGGCGGCGACCGCCGGCACCGCCGCCGTACCGGCCACCGCCGGCGCCCCCACCAATTCGCGCAATGCTTGTCGTAGTCATGCGCCGGAAGCTATCGCCGATCGGTCGGGTGAGACAAGAAATTCGGTCTTAACGATTTGTGTCTACTCGGCGCGGGCGAGGTCGGCGCCGGGATCTAAGTCGAGAGTGCGCCCGAAGGGATTCGAACCCCTAACCTTCTGATCCGTAGTCAGATGCTCTATCCGTTGAGCTACGGGCGCCTGTCTTCAGTTGTGTTGCGTGTGTTCCGCTGGCGGAGGCGAGAGGATTTGAACCTCCGGTCCCCTTTGAGGGGGACAACTCATTAGCAGTGAGTCCCATTCGGCCGCTCTGGCACGCCTCCCTTGGACTTTCTGAGGGTACCCGACCCCTTTCCGGTCTCGCGGAACCGGCCATACTGTACACATCCGCGACATAAACTGTCGAAGTGACCGCCCGCTTGCGACCCGAACTGGCCGGACTGCCAGTCTATGTGCCCGGCAAGAACGTCCCGGGTTCCATCAAACTGGCCAGCAACGAGACCGTGCACGGGCCGCTGCCCAGCGTGCAAGCGGCCATCGAGCGCGCCGTCGCGATCGTCAACCGCTACCCGGACAACGCCAGCGTCGACCTCAAGGCCGCCCTGGCCATGCACCTGGGCCCCGGATTCGCGCCCGAGCACCTCGCCGTCGGTAGCGGCTCGGTCACCCTCTGCCAGCAGCTGGTGCAGATCACGGCCGCGGCGGGCGACGAGGTGATCGTCGGCTGGCGCAGCTTCGAGTGCTACCTGCCGATCATCCAGGTGTCCGGGGCGACCACCGTCAAGGTGCCGCTGACTGACCACACACACGACCTCGACGCCATGCTCGCCGCGATCACCGACCGCACCCGCCTGATCTTCGTGTGCAACCCGAACAACCCGACCTCGACGGTGGTCGATCCGGACGCGCTGACCCGGTTCGTGGACGCGGTGCCCCCGGACGTGCTCATCGCGATCGACGAGGCCTACGTCGAGTACATCCGCGACGGCATGCTGCCCAACAGCCTGGAGCTGGCGCTCACCCGCGGCAACGTCGTTGTGCTGCGGACCTTTTCGAAGGCCTACGGGTTGGCGGGGTTACGCGTCGGCTACGCCATCGGCCGCCCGGACCTGATCACCGCGCTGGACAAGGTGGTCATGCCGTTCGCCGTGACGAACGTCGCACAGGCCGCCGCCATCGCGTCGCTGGAGGCCTCCGACGAGCTGATGGCCCGCACCGACGCGCTGGTCGCCGAGCGCACCCGCGTCAGCGCCACCCTGCGCGAGGCCGGGTTCACCGTGGCGCCGTCGCAGGCCAACTTCGTCTGGCTGCCGCTGGGGGATCGCACCACGGACTTCACCGAGCAGGCCGCCGAGGCGCGCCTGGTGCTGCGGCCCTTCGCCGACGAGGGGGTGCGGATCACCATCGGCGCGGTGGAGGAGAACGACGCCCTGCTGCAGTTCGCCTGCGATTGGATCTCCCGCACCGACGCCTGAAGGAGCGCTCATGGACTTGGCGCGCAAGCTGTTCACCGAGTTCAAGGAGCGCGACGGTGAGATCCCCGATGCCGAGCTCGACGAGTTCTGGGCGACGCTACCGCCCGCGACCATCGAGGGCATGCTCGGTGAGTGGAAGGGCGGCGAGTTCCGCACCGGCCACCGGATGAACGGGCAGCTCGAGAAGGCCGGCTGGTTCGGCAAGAACTTCGTGTCCGCACGCGACGTGCAACCGCTGGTATGCCTGGACGCCGACGGCAACAAATTCTCCAACAAGGAGATGGGCAAGGGCGAGGCCAGCCTGTGGCTCGAGGAGTTCCGCGGCGAGGTCACCGCGACGATGGTCTACGACGGCCAGCCCGTGCACGACCACTTCAAGCGAATCGACGACGACGCCGTGATGGGCATCATGAACGGCAAGGGCGTCCGCGATAGCGGCCGCTACTACTACTTCTATCTGGAGCGCGTGTAGGCGCTCGCGCCTACAGAAGCGCTAGCGGGCCGGGTCGCGGCCGGTGAAGCCGACCAGCTGCTCCAGGGCACCGGCATCGTCGGGCACGTCGACGGGGTCGTCGAAGCCGGCGCCGCGGCGGATCTCCGGGCGGATGACCTGCCGCGCCAGGCCCAGCACGTATTCCGAGAGCGGCTCCGGGGCGTTCAGGTCGTGCCCGACGGCCACGGCGTAATCCCAGGCGTGCACCAGGAATTCGATCGACAGGATGGCGCAGGCGTTCTTGGCCGGCAGCTGGCCTTTGCCGAACGGCACCGTGCCGTCCAGCCCGCGCCGGTGCCAGGCGTCGACGGCCGGGCGGGCCGCGGCGACGACCCGGCGCTCCACCGAGTCGCCCTCGTCGGAGTCGGGGATCTCCGCTCCCGCCATGCCGCCGACGCCAGCGATCGAGTTGAGCAGGTGCGCGGTCAGTTGTGCCACGTCGAACTCCGTGCACGGCGTCCGGCGCGACAGGTCGTCGGCGGCGATGGTGTGCAGCACCCGCTGCAGCACGCCGAGGGTGTCTTCGGCGCTGTGCAGCTCGTCGGTGGGCGGGGAATGCGGGCCGGGGCGCAAGTCGCGGGGCATGTTTCCCACGCTACGGTCTCGATATGGCGCAAGCATACGAATCGGTCACCGTGGAGACCAAAGACCAGGTCGCGCAGGTGACCTTGATCGGACCGGGCAAGGGCAACGCGATGGGCCCGGCGTTCTGGGCGGAGATGCCGGAGGTGTTCGCGACGCTGGACGCCGACCGCGACGTGCGCGCGATCGTGCTGACCGGCTCGGGCAGGAACTTCAGCTACGGGCTCGACGTGCCCGCGATGGGCGGGGCGTTCACCCCGCTGCTGGGCGGCGACGCGCTGGCCCGTCCACGCGCGGACTTCCACGCCGAGATCAAGCGCATGCAGGCGGCGATCACCGCGGTCGCGGACTGCCGGACCCCCACGATCGCCGCCGTCCACGGCTGGTGCATCGGCGGCGGCGTCGACCTCATCTCCGCGGTGGACATCCGCTATGCCAGCGCCGACGCCAAGTTCTCGGTGCGCGAGGTCAAGCTGGCCATCGTCGCCGACGTCGGCAGCCTGGCCCGGCTCCCCCGGATCCTCAGCGACGGGCACCTGCGCGAGCTGGCACTGACCGGCAAGGACATCGACGCCGCCCGCGCCGAGAAGATCGGCCTGGTCAACGACGTGTACGCCGACGCCGACGCCGCGCTGGCCGCCGCCCACGCCACCGCCGCCGAGATCGCCGCCAACCCGCCGCTGACCGTGCACGGCGTCAAGGACGTCCTGGATCAGCAGCGCATCGCGGCGGTCTCGGAGAGCCTGCGCTACGTCGCCGCCTGGAACGCGGCGTTCCTGCCGTCGAAGGACCTCACCGAGGGCATCACCGCGGCGTTCGAAAAACGCGCGCCGCAATTCCGAGGCGAGTGAGCCACGTACCCTCGCTGACGTGACGACACCCGACGGCAGGATCCGCGTCCCGTCCGACCTGGACTCCGTGACGTCGATCGGCGACGAGGACCACTCCGAGATCGACAGCGCCGCGGTGGAACGCATCTGGCAGGCCGCGCGGCACTGGTACCAGGCGGGCTTTCACCCGGCGATCCAGCTGTGCCTGCGCCGGCACGGGCGCGTGGTGCTCAACCGGGCGATCGGCCACGGCTGGGGCAACGCCCCGACGGATGCGCCCGACGCCGAGAAAATCCCCGTTACTCCGGACACGCCCTTCTGCGTGTATTCGGCCGCCAAGGGCATCGCCGCCACCGTGATCCACATGCTCGTCGAGCGCGGTGTGTTCGCGCTCGACGACCGTGTCTGCGAATACCTTCCGACCTTCACCAGCCACGGCAAGGACCGCATCACCATCCGGCACGTGATGACGCACAGCGCCGGGCTGCCCTTCCCCACCGGCCCGCGGCCCGACGTCAAGCGCGCCGACGACCACGAGTACGCCCAGCAGAAGCTGAGCGAACTGCGCCCGCTCTACCGCCCCGGCCTGGTGCACATCTACCACGCGCTGACCTGGGGACCGCTGGTGCGCGAGCTCGTCTACGCGGCCACCGGCACGGAGATCCGCGAGGTCCTGGCCACCGAGATCCTGCAGCCTCTCGGCTTCCGGTGGACGAATTTCGGTGTCTCGCAACAGGATCTGTCGCGGGTGGCGCCCAGTCATGCCACCGGCCGGCCGTTGCCGCCCGTGGTGGCCGCCATTTTCCGCAAGGCGATCGGCGGGACCGTGCACGAGATGATCCCGATCACCAACACTCCCCTGTTCCTCAACACCATCATCCCGTCGTCCAACACCGTGTCGACGGCCAACGAGATGTCGCGGTTCGCCGAAATATGGCGCCGCGGAGGCGAACTCGACGGAGTGCGGGTGCTCAGACCGGAGACGATGTACGGCGCGGTGCAGGAATGCCGACGGCTGCGGCCGGATTTCGCCGTCGGCCTGCAACCTGCCCGGTGGGGCACCGGATGGATCCTGGGCACCAAAAGGTGGGGGCCGTTCGGCCGCAATGCGCCCCACGCGTTCGGCAACCTCGGCCTGGTCAACATCGCCCTGTGGGCGGACCCCGCGCGCGGCCTGGCCGCCGGCGTCATCAGCAGCGGAAAGCCCGGGCGCGACCCCGAAGCCAAGCGGTACACCGCCCTGCTGGACACGATCACCGCCGAAATAACCGGCGGTTGACATCGCCCGGAGGTGGGAACACTGCCGGGCATGGCTACCTACCGAGTGCTCAACCCCAAGGGCGACGTCGTCGCCACTAAGGACATTGAAAGCGCCGACAAAGCGCACGCATGGTTCGCCGACAACAAGGTCGAAGGCAACGAGCTGGGCTGGCGCATGGAGGTCGAAAGCGACGGCGAATGGCGCTTCTTCGACGACAGCGAGGGCGACCGCAGCTACTAGGTTCGGCCGAGGTTTGTGCCCCCACCGGCGGGGCAACCATCAAGACATGGATTCTGAACGCTTCCGCAAGGTACTGGACGCGCCGGGGCCGTTCGCCTCGGTTTACTTCGACGACTCGCACGACACCCACGACGCCGAGGCTCAACTCGACCTCAAGTGGCGCGCGGTCAAGGAGGAGCTGGAGAAGCAGGGCGCCGAGCAGAGCGTCGTCGACGGGATCGAGAGCGCCGTGCGGGACCTGCGCCCGCCGGTCGGCCGCAGCGGGCGGGCGGTGATCGCGGGGGCCACCGGCGTGCTGATCAACGAGCACCTGGCCCGCGCCGCCGCCACCAGCGTGGTCCGGGTGTCCGAATTGCCTTACCTGGTACCGATTCTCGAGCACAGCTTCGACCACCCGGATTACGTGCTGGTGGTCGTCGACCACAGCGGCGCCGACATCACCACCCAGATCGGCGGCACCCTGCGTAGCGAAACCGTCGACGGCGGCGGGCACCCGGTGCACAAGGCCGCGGGCGCGGAGAACGCCGGATACGGCGATCCCCAGCAGCGCACCGACGAAGCCGCCCGCAAGAACGTGCGCGCCGTCGCCGACCGGGTGGCGGAACTGGTCGACGACAAGGGCATCGAAGTCGTCTTCGTCGTGGGCGAGGTCCGGTCCCGCTCCGACCTGCTCGCCGCGCTGCCCCAGCGCCTGGCGGACCGAGCGGTGCCGCTCGAGGTCGGCGCCCGCCACAGCGGTCACGACTTCGGCGAGATCGAGCACGCCATCGAGGCGGAGTTCCTCAAGCGCCAGTTGCGGACCATCGACGAAGCGGCGCAACGCTTTACGGCCGAAATCGGGCGAGACTCCGGCCTGGCGGCCGAAGGCTTGGGGGCGGTGTGCTCGGCGTTGCGGCAGGGTGCCGTGGAGACGCTGATCATCGGCGACATCGGCGACGCGACCGTGGTGGCCGACGAGGGACTGACGACCGTCGCGCCGAACGAGAACGTGCTCTCCGAGCAGGGCGCGGCCCCCGACAAGATCCTGCGGGCCGACGAGGCGCTGCCCGCGTTCGCGGTCTCGGTCGGGGCGGCGCTGGTGCGCACCGACGAACGGATCGAGCCTGCCGACGGGGTCGCCGCCGTGCTGCGCTACGCGCCGACGCTGCACTGACGGCGGCGGCTGGCCCGGCGGTGGCGGAGGGATTTGAACCCCCGGACGGTGTTAGCCGTCTCTCGCTTTCAAGGCGAGTGCATTAGGCCGCTCTGCCACGCCACCACGGGTAAGGCTAGTCGAGTTGGCTGGCGCCCGGACCTCGGCGTCGGCGGCCGGTAACCGCGGCTAGTAGCGTGGCCGACATGCGCGCCATCGTCGCCGAAGCCGCCGATCGACTGTCCTGGCAAGAAGTCCCCGACGTGTCCGCCGGCGCCGGGGAGGTGGTGATCCGGGTGGCCGCGGCCGGCGTGAACCGCGCCGACGTGTTACAGGCGGCCGGCAAATACCCGCCGCCGCCGGGGGCGAGCGAAACGCTGGGCATGGAGGTGTCCGGCGTCGTCGCCGAGACCGGCGAGGGCGTTGCCGATTGGTCTGTCGGGCAAGAGGTTTGCGCGCTGCTCTCCGGCGGCGGGTACGCCGAGCGCGTCGCCGTCCCCGCCGGTCAGCTGCTGCCGATCCCCTCCGGCGTCGACCTGATCGACGCCGCGGGACTTCCGGAAGTGGCATGCACGGTGTGGTCCAACCTGGTACTGACCGCCCATTTGGGCGCGGGTCAACTGCTGCTGATCCACGGCGGCGCCAGCGGTATCGGCAGCCACGCCATCCAGATCGCGCGGGCGATCGGGGCCCGGGTGGCCGTGACCGCCGGCTCGGCGGACAAGCTCGAATTCTGCCGCCAGCTGGGCGCCGAGATCACGATCAACTATCGCGACGAGGATTTCGTCGCGCGGCTGCGCGACGAGACCGACGGCGCCGACGTCATCCTCGACATCATGGGCGCGGCCTACCTGGACCGCAACGTCGACGCCCTGGCCACCGACGGGCAGATCGTCATCATCGGCATGCAGGGCGGCATCAAAGGCGAGCTCAACATCGCCAAGCTTTTGATGAAGCGGGCGCGGGTCATCGGCACCACGCTGCGGGCGCGGCCCGTGACCGGACCCAACAGCAAGACCGAGATCGTCCAGGCGGTCACCGCCAAGGTGTGGCCGATGATCGGCGACGGGCGGGTGCGCCCGGTCATCGGCGCCCGCGTCCCCATCGAGCGGGCCGGCGAGGCGCACCAGCGGCTGCAGGCCGGCGATGTGACCGGGAAGATCGTGCTGACGGTGCCGGACTGACCCGGCGTCAGCCCAGGGAAGCCAGCGCCCGGACCAACTGGTCGACCTCGGCCGTGGTCGAGTAGTGGGCCAGGCCCACCGTGACCGCGCCGCCGATGTCGTTGACGCCCAACACGTCGAGCGCGCGGGAGTTCTCGTTGGTGACGGCCAGGATGCCGTTGTCGGCCAGCCGCTGCACCACCCGCTCGGCGGGCACCCCGTTCAACGCGAAACTGACGACCGGGATGCGCACCTCGGGCCGGCCGATCACCATCACCAGCGGCAGCGACCGCAACGACACCATCAGGTAGTCGTAGATCCGGTTCAGGTACGACGCGGAGGACTGCATCGACACGGCCAGGCGCTCGCGGCGGCTGCCGCGGGCCGATTCGTCCAGCGCCGCCAGGTATTCGATGCTGGCCACCACCCCGGCGAGCAGGCCGAACTGGTGGGCCCCGGTTTCCAGGCGCGCCGCGCCGGTGGCCTTGGGGTCCGTCGAGATGGACGTGAACGAGTTGAGCAGCGCCGGGTCCCGGAACACGATGGCCCCGATCGGCGGTCCGCCCCACGCCGCGGCGTTGACCGCCACCACGTCGACGTCGGTCTCCTTCAGGTCCAGCAACCGGTAGGGCGCCGCGGCGGAGTGGTCCACCACCACCAGGCCGCCGACGTCGTGCACCAGCTTGGTCATCGCGCGCAGGTCGGTGACGGTGCCCAGCGTCGCCGACGCCGAGGCGACGGCGACCAGCCGGGTGGCCTTGCCGATCAAGCCCTCCCACTGCCAGGTCGGGAGCTCGCCGGTCTCGATGTCGATCTCGGCCCACTTCACCTTGGCGCCGTATCGGTGCGCGGCCCGCAGCCACGGGGCGATGTTCGCCTCGTCATCGAGGCGGCTGACGATCACCTCGTAGCCGAGCCCCGCCCGCGACGACGACGCCTCGGCCAACGCCGACAGCAGGATCGCCCGGTCCGCGCCCAGCACGACGCCCGCGGCGTCCACGTTGAACAGGTCGGCCACCGCCGCCCGCGCCGCCTCCAATACGGCGGCGCTGCGCTGCGCCGACGGGTGCGCGCCGACCGTGGTGGGACCCGACCGGCGGAACGCCGTCGACACCGTGGTCGCGACGGAATCGGGGATCAACATGCCGGCGGGCGCGTCGAAGTGCACCCACCCGTCACCCAGTGACGGATGCAGTCCGCGCACCCGGGCGACGTCGTAAGCCATGCCAGCCACCTTAAGGCGTCCGCTTTTCGGCGAAATTGCAACGGTAGCGGGTGCCACGGAGATTCCGGCCAGTCGGTGGCCTCCCAAGCCAGGGCACCCGGCCAGCCATACTAGTCGAGTGGGGCTGTGGTTCGGAACGCTGATCGCGTTGTTTTTGCTGATAGCGCCAGGGACGACCATCGCACGTATCACCCAGCTTTCGTGGCCGACCGCTATCGCGGTGGGCCCGGCGCTGACCTACGGCGTCGTGGCCCTGGCCATCATCCCGTTCGGTGCCCTCGGAATCCCCTGGAACGGCTGGACCGCGCTGGCCGCGCTGGCCGCGGTGTGCCTGGTGATGACGGCGCTGCAGCTGCTGCTGTCGCGGTTCCGCGACACCGACGCGGAGTCCCGGGGGGCCGGTCGCGGGCCCGCGATCACGGTGGCGGCCGGGGTCCTGCTGGGCGCCCTGCTCACCATGTGGGCGGCCTATCGGGGGTTGACGCACTGGCAGACGATCCCGAGCACCTGGGACGCGGTGTGGCACGCCAACGAGGTGCGCTTCATCCTGGACACCGGCCAGGCCTCCTCGACGCACATGGGCGAGCTGCGCAATGTCGAGACCCACCAGCTGCTCTACTACCCGTCCGTCTTCCACGCGCTGACCGCGGTGTTCTGTCAGCTCACCGGCGCGGCGCCGACCACCGGTTACACCCTCAACGCGGTGGCGGCGTCGGTGTGGCTGTTCCCGTCGAGCGCGGCCGTGTTGACCTGGCGCCTGCTGCGTCCCCTCGCCTGCGAATGGCGCACCGCGGGGGCGGCGGCCACCGCCGCCGCGCTGTCGGCGTCGTTCACCGCGGTGCCCTACGTCGAGTTCGGCGTCGCGGCGATGCCCAACCTGGCTTCCTACGGGGTCGCCGTCCCGACGTTCGTCCTGATCACCTCCACGTTGGGGCACCGCGACCGCATCCCGGCGGCGGTGCTGGCGCTGGTCGGCGTGATGTCGGTGCACATCACCGGCGGCGCGATCGTCTTGTTGCTGCTGGCGGCCTGGTGGCTGCTGGACGCGCTGCGGCACCCGGTCCGCGGCAGGGTGGCCGACGTCATCCCGCTGGCGATCGTCGCGATCACCGCCGGGTTGATCCTGTTGCCGCAATTCATCAGCGTGCGCCAGCAGGAAGACATCATCGCGGGCCACTCGTTCCTCACCCACCTGAGCAAAAAGCGCGGCATCTTCGACGCCGTGATGCAGCACTCCCGCCACCTCAACGACTTCCCGGTGCAGTACGGGCTGATGGCGGTCACGGCCGTCGGGGGCCTGATCTTCCTGGTGAAGCGGATCTGGTGGCCGCTGGCGGTGTGGTTGCTGCTGGTGATCGTGGACGTCGACGCCGGCAATCCGCTCGGCGGGCCGATCGGCGCGGTGGCGGGGGTGTTCGGGGAGTTCTTCTACAAAGACCCGCGGCGGATCTCCGCCGCCATCGCCCTGCTGCTCGAACCGATGGCCGGGGTCGCGGTGTTCGCCCTCGTCACGGCGGTGGTGGCCGGCGCCAAGCGCGTCGTCAGCCGCCGCAGGCCCCTGCCCGCGCCGGTGTGGGCGTCGGCCACGGCGATCCTGCTGGTGCTCACCACCGTCCTGACCGGCCGGCACTACCTCTACCGCCACCTGGTGTTGATGGGCGACAAGTACGACTCGGTGATCATCGACCAGCGCGACCTGATGGCGATGGCGTACCTGGCCACGCTGCCCGGCGCCCACACCACCACGATCGGCAACGCCAACACCGACGGCACCGCCTGGATGTACGCCGTCGCCGATCTGCACCCGCTGTGGACCCACTACGATTACCCGCAGCAAATGGGCCCCGGCCCCAACCGCTACATCTTCTGGGCCTTCGCCCGGCGGGGTGATTCCGATCCGCGCGTCGTCGAGGCGATTAAGGCGCTCAATATCCGGTACATCTACACCAGCGCGCCGACGGTTCGGGGTTTCGCGGTACCGGAAGGACTAGTGTCACTGGATAAGTCGAAGTCGTGGGCCCTGATCTACGACAACGGCGGAGCCAAAATCTACGAGTGGCGCGGAATCGGCGCGGCGCCCCGCCCCTGATCCGCGAAGGATGGTGAGGAATTGAGTACCCGCAGCGACGATGACGGCGTCGAGGTCATCGGCGGCGTCGATCCGCGGATCATGGCGATCTCCGAGGACGACTCCGACGAGCGCTCCCTGACCGACCTGGTCGAGCAGCCGGCGAAGGTGATGCGCATCGGGACCATGATCAAGCAGCTGCTCGAGGAGGTCCGCGCCGCACCGCTGGACGAGGCGAGCCGCAACCGGCTGCGCGAGATCCACGCGACCAGCATCCGCGAGCTCGAGGAGGGGTTGGCACCCGAGCTGCGCGACGAACTCGACCGCCTCACCCTGCCCTTCAACGAGAACAGCGCGCCCTCGGATGCCGAGCTCCGGATCGCCCAGGCGCAGCTGGTCGGCTGGCTCGAGGGGTTGTTCCACGGCATCCAGACCGCGCTGTTCGCCCAGCAGATGGCCGCTCGCGCCCAGCTGGAGAAGATGCGGCAGGGCGCGCTGCCCCCCGGCATCGGCAAGCCCGGCGCGCCCGGCCACGGCCAGTACCTCTGAACCGACCGACGTGCCCGGTCCACATATCGAGACGCACAACGCGTGGGTGGAGTTCCCCATCTTCGACGCCAAGTCGCGGTCGCTGAAGAAGGCTTTCCTGGGGAAGGCGGGCGGCACGATCGGGCGCAACGACTCCAACGTCGTCGTCATCGAGGCCCTGCGCGACATCACCTTGTCCCTGGAACTGGGCGACCGGGTCGGGCTGGTCGGCCACAACGGCGCGGGCAAATCGACGTTGCTGCGGCTGCTTTCGGGCATCTACGAGCCGACGCGCGGGTGGGCGAAGGTCACCGGCCGGGTGGCCCCCGTCTTCGACCTGGGGATCGGCATGGACCCGGAAATCTCCGGCTACGAGAACATCATCATCCGCGGCCTGTTCCTGGGGCAGACGCGCAAGCAGATGCTGGCCAAGGTCGACGAGATCGCCGAATTCACCGAGCTGGGCGACTACCTGTCGATGCCGCTGCGCACCTACTCCACCGGCATGCGGGTGCGGCTCGCGATGGGCGTCGTCACCAGCATCGACCCGGAGATCCTGCTGCTCGACGAGGGCATCGGCGCGGTGGACGCCGACTTCCTGAAGAAGGCGCAGTCGCGGCTGCAGAGCCTGGTGGAGCGTTCCGGAATCCTGGTGTTCGCCAGCCATTCCAACGAATTCCTGGCCCGCCTGTGCAAGACCGCCATGTGGATCGACCACGGGACGATCCGGATGGCCGGCGACATCGAGGATGTGGTGCGCGCCTACGAGGGCGAGGATGCGGCGCGGCACGTCCGCGAGGTGCTCGAAGAGACACGCCTGCAGAACCGGGACGAGACACCGCTCGCGCAAAGAGCTTCCGTGGATGAGTGACACCGTCATCGCCGTCGTCGTGACCCATCGGCGGCCCGACGAGCTCGCGAAGTCCCTGGGCGCGGTGACCAGCCAGACCCGGCTGCCCGACCACCTCATCGTCGTGGACAACGACGGACCCGCCGACGGCGGCATCGGCGAACTTGTTGCGGCACAACCGGTTCCGACCACTTACCTGGCCTCGCGGCGCAACCTCGGCGGCGCGGGTGGATTCGCCCTCGGCATGCTGCACGCGCTGGCGCGGGGCGCGGACTGGGTGTGGCTGGCCGACGACGACGGGCGCCCACAGGATTCCGAGGTGCTCGGCACGCTGCTGGACAGCGCCGCCCGGCACGGCCTGGCCGAGGTGTCGCCGATGGTATGCAACGCCGACGACCCGGAGCGGTTGGCGTTTCCGCTACGCCGCGGCCTGGTATGGCGCAGGCGCGCAAGCGAATTGCGCACCGACGCCGAGCAAGATCTGCTGCCCGGCATCGCGTCGCTGTTCAACGGCGCGCTGTTTCGCGCGGCCACCCTGGAGGCGGTCGGCGTCCCCGACCTGCGGCTGTTCATCCGCGGCGACGAGGTGGAGGTGCACCGCCGGCTGGTGCGGTCCGGCCTGCCGTTCGGGACCTGTCTGGACGCGGTCTACCTGCACCCGTGCGGATCCGACGAGTTCCGGCCCATCCTGGGCGGCCGGATGCACACCCAGTATCCGGACAACGCCACCAAGCGGTTCTACACCTACCGCAACCGGGGCTACCTGCTGGCGCAGCCGGGGCTGCGCAAGCTGGTGGTTCAGGAATGGGTGCGGTTCGGTTGGTTCTTCCTGGTGACGCGCCGCGACCCCGCGGGCCTGCGGGAGTGGATTCGGTTGCGCCGGTTGGGGCGTCGCGAGCAGTTCAGCAGGCCGGGAGGAGCGCCATGACCTTCATCGACGCGGCCGCGCAATCGCGGACCTTCGCCCGGGCCCGCGGCGACCTGACCGCGGGCTTCCACCGCCGCGAGCTGTGGCTGCACCTGGGCTGGCAGGACATCAAGCAGCGCTACCGGCGTTCGGTGCTGGGCCCATTCTGGATCACGATCGCCACCGGCACCACGGCCGTCGCGATGGGCGGCCTGTACTCCAAGCTGTTCCACCTCGAACTGTCGGTGCACCTGCCCTACGTGACGCTGGGGTTGATCATCTGGAATCTGATCAACGCCTCCATCCTGGAGGGCGCCGACGTGTTCGTCGCCAACGAGGGGTTGATCAAGCAGCTGCCGACGCCGCTGTCCGTGCACGTGTACCGGCTGGTGTGGCGGCAGCTCATCCTGTTCGCGCACAACATCGTGATCTACGCGGTGGTCGCGGTCATCTTCCCCAAGCCGTGGTCGTGGGCGGACCTCGCCGTGTTGCCCGCGCTGGGGCTGATCGTGCTCAACTGCGTCTGGGTGTCACTGTGTTTCGGCATCCTGGCGACCCGCTACCGCGACATCGGCCCGCTGCTGTTCTCGGTGGTGCAGCTGCTGTTCTTCATGACGCCGATCATCTGGAACGACGAGACGCTGCACCAGCAGGGCGCCGGCCGGTGGGCCAGCATCGTCGAGCTCAACCCGCTGCTGCACTACCTCGACATCGTGCGCGCCCCGCTGCTGGGGGCGCACCAGGAGCTGCGGCACTGGCTGGTCGTGCTGGCGCTCACCGCCGTCGGATGGGTGCTCGCCGCGTTCGCGATGCGCCAATACCGCGCCCGGGTGCCGTACTGGGTCTGATCCGGCTCTGACCAGCTCACATCAGTGGCGGGCCGGGGTTCAGCCAGTCCAACGATCCGTCGACCTGGTCCCGGTACTGGGGGCAGTAGGCCGACACCGAGGCGCCGACGAAGAAGCCGGACTGCTTCGCCGTCAGGTTCGCCTCCCTCTTGACCTTGAGCGCCAGAAAGCTCGCCTTCTGATTCTTGTCAAGGCCGTCGCATACGGCGCGGGCCATCGCGGTCGGGTCGTTGTCACCGCCGATGACGATCCCGTAGTTGGTCAGAGCCGACAGGAACGAATCGTCGGTGGGGTCCGCCGCCGCCGGCGCCGCGCACAGCACCGCCGCGGCGGAGGCGACCACGCCGGCCCGCGACCACCTTCCGCGGCGCCGGGTCTTCGGCGCGCGGACTGGTCTCGGCTTACGTTCACACCTGTGCATATCTACACGTCAACGCTAGCCGAACGTCGGCCGTGCGTCTTTTCCCTCAGCGGATCAGCAACCGAAAAGTAAACCGCGCGAAACTCGACGGCACACCGCCGGAAGGAGCAGGATGCGATCGTGAGCGACGCCTCGGCCATCGGCTGTGTCGGCACCTTGACCGTGGCGACCCGCGGCGACCGCGGCGCCGGTGAGGTGCTGGTGACCGTGCGCGGGGCCAAGGAGACCTTCCTGGCGTGGTCCAGCGAACCCCTGGCCAAGGGCTCCGCGGTGCTGATCGTCGACATTCGGGGCGCCCGGACGGTCGTCGTCGAGCCCTGGCGCCGGGACCCGGCCTGAATTGACGGTCTGAATTGACGACCCGGAGCGCCCGCGATACACCAGCGACACAAAGAAGGAGTCGAAGATGCTCGGTTATAAGGTGCCCGATCCCGACGAGGCCATGCTCATCTCCGGTGGGAGGGCCAAGCCCGACGCCCCGTTCCGCGTCGTCACCGGCCACGGCGCGTTCATCCTGCCGTTCTTCCGGAAGGCCTCGTTCCTCACGCTGGCCATGTGCGAGGCCGAGGTCGCCGAGAAGTGCGTCACCCAGCAGGGCATCACGCTCAACGTGCGCGCCGTGATCGCGTTCAAGGTGGCCAACGACACCGAGAGCATCATCAGCGCGGGGCAGCGGTTCCTGTCCGACCAGGACCAGATGTCGGTGCTGACCGGACGGATCTTCGCCGGCCACCTGCGCTCGATCATCGGCTCGATGACCGTCGAACAGATCATTCGGGAGCGCCAGAAGTTGGCCACCGAGGTGCTCGACGGCTCCAAGGAAGAGATGGCCCGCATCGGCCTGGCCGTCGACGCCCTGCAGATCCAGTCGATCGACGACGGCGGGCTGGGCTACATCAACGCGATGGCGGCGCCGCACAACGCCGCCATCCAGCAGCAGGCGCAGATCGCCCAGGCGCAGGCCAACCAGGCGGCGGCCGAGGCCGAGCAGGAATCGCAGCGCAAGCAGGCCGAGTTCGCCCGCGAGACCGCCATCGTCAAGGCGCAGTACAAGGCCGAGGTGGACAAGGCCCAGGCCCAGGCGGCCCAGGCCGGGCCGCTCGCCGAGGCCCAGGCCCAGCGCGAGGTGCTGCAGATGCGCACCGAACTGGCCCAGCGGGCCGCCGAGCTGCGCCAGCAGGAGCTGGTCGCCGAGGTGGTCAAGCCCGCCGAGGCCGACGCCGAGCGGGTCCGCATCCTGGCCGTCGCCGACGCGGAGAAGATGAAGATCCTCGCCGAGGCCGCCGCGTCGCACAACCGGGTGGCGCTGGACAAGGCGCTGATCGACCAGCTGCCGGAGATCGTGGAGAAGGCCGCGCGCGGCCTGGCCAACGCGAACGTCACGGTCCTCAACGGCGCCGACGGGCTGACCGAGGTGGCCAGCGGGCTGGTGGCGCAAGGCGTAGCGATCTTCGACACCCTGCGTAACAGCGTCGTCGACTACTACGACGAGGACGGCTCGGCGCCGATCGCCACCAACTGAAGGGGCGGCGCACTGAATCACCCGCCGACCGCCTGGTGCTCGCTAACAGTGGCGGCCCGCCCGTCGCTGGTGTCACACTGAACGCCACCCGGGCGGACTGCGGCGAAAGGTTCACCGACGTGACGGAGAAGGCCCCCTCGGCCGCCGACGCGGCGCGCGGCAACCTCGCCGCGGAGCTGGACCGGCTGCGGCAGCGGCGCGACCGGCTGCAGGTCGAGGTCAGGAGCGACCGCGGCATGGTGGGCGACCACGGCGACGCGGCCGAGGCCATCCAGCGCGCCGAGGAGTTGGTGGTCCTCACCGACCGCATCAACGAGCTGGATCGCCGGTTGCGGGGCGGGGCGGCGCCCGTGCAGGAGCCGGCCACGCTGCCCGGCGGCACCGAGGTCACGCTGCGCTTCGCCGACGGCGAGGTGGTCACCATGCACGTCATCTCGATCGTCGAGGAGGCCCCGGCGGGCCGGGAGACCGAGACGCTGACCGCGCGCAGTCCGCTCGCCAAGGCCCTCGCCGGCCGGTCGCCGGGCGACACGGTGTCCTATCCGACGCCGGGCGGCGAAACGCAGGTCGAGGTCATCGCGATCACACTGCCCGCCGACGGCCCCGCCTAGACTTCGCGGGATGGTCGCCCCACCGCCCGATCCCGCCCCGCCGAACGCGCTGAACCACCCGCCGGTCGCGCTGACCACGCAGGTGTTGCGGTTCGTCGCCACCGGCGGCCTGGCCGGCGTCGTGGACTTCGGCCTCTACCTCCTGCTGTATCAGGCGGCGGGCGTGCAGGTGGACGTGTCGAAGGCGCTCAGCTTCATCGTCGGCACCATCACCGCCTACCTGATCAACCGCCGGTGGACCTTCCAGGCGGCCCCCAGCACCGCCCGCTTCCTGGCGGTGATGGCCCTGTACGCCGTCACCTTCGCCGTGCAGGTCGGGCTCAACCACCTGTGCCTGGCGCTGCTGCACTACCGCGGCTGGGCGATCCCGGTCGCGTTCGTCGTCGCGCAGGGCACCGCGACGGTGATCAACTTCGTCGTCCAGCGAACCGTGATCTTCCGCATGCGCTGAGCGGTCCGCCCCAGGCGGTACCCTCTTTCACTGATGTTCGCAACGTTTCCCGAGACCCGGCGGCTGACCGGGTGGAGCCGCACCGCGCCCTCGGTGGCGCGCGTGCTGTCCACGCCGGACCCCGAGGTCATCGCCGCCGCGGTGGCGCACGCCGCCGACGCCGGCGGCGCCGCCAACGGGCGAGGCGTCATCGCCCGGGGGCTCGGCCGGTCCTACGGCGACAACGCCCAGAACGGCGGCGGCCTGGTCGTCGACATGACGGCGCTCAACCGCATCCACTCGCTCGACGCCGACAGCCGCGTCGCCGACCTCGACGCCGGCGTCAACTTGGACCAGCTGATGCGGGCCGCGCTGCCGCTGGGGCTGTGGGTGCCGGTGCTGCCCGGCACCCGGCAGGTCACCATCGGCGGTGCGATCGGGTCCGACATCCACGGCAAGAACCATCACAGCGCCGGCAGCTTCGGCAACCACGTCCGGTCGATGGAGCTGCTGACCGCCGACGGGCGAGTGCGCCACCTGACCCCGGACGGCGACGAGGCCGAGCTGTTTTGGGCCACCGTCGGCGGCAACGGACTGACCGGAATCATCCTGCGGGTGCGGCTCGAGATGACCCCGACGGAGACCGCGTATTTCATCGCCGACGGCGATGTCACGCACACGCTCGACGAGACCATCGCCTTCCACAGCGACGGCAGCGAGGCGAACTACACCTACTCGTCGGCCTGGTTCGACGCGATCAGCGCGCCGCCGAAGCTGGGCCGCGCGGCGATCTCGCGCGGGTCGCTGGCGAAGGTGGACCAGCTACCCAAGAAGCTGCAGAAGAACCCGCTGAAATTCGATGCGCCGCAACTACTGACGTTCCCCGACATCTTCCCGAACGGGCTGGCCAACAAGTACACCTTCGGCCCGATCGGCGAACTGTGGTACCGCAAGTCGGGCAGCTACCGCGGCAAGGCGCAGAACCTGACGCAGTTCTACCACCCGCTGGACATGTTCGGCGAATGGAACCGCGCCTACGGCTCGGCCGGTTTCGGGCAATACCAGTTCGTCGTCCCCACCGAGGCCGTCGACGAATTCAAGGGCATCATCTACGACATCCAGCGGTCCGGGCACTACTCGTTCCTCAACGTGTTCAAGCTGTTCGGCCCGGGAAACCAAGCGCCGCTGAGCTTTCCGATCCCCGGCTGGAACGTCTGCGTCGACTTCCCGATCAAGCCCGGCCTCAACGAGTTCCTCAACGGACTCGACCGCCGGGTGCTGGAATTCGGCGGCCGGCTCTACACCGGCAAGGACAATCGGACCACCGCCGAAACCTTCCACGCCATGTATCCGCGCATCGACGAATGGATCGCGGTGCGCCGCAAGGTGGATCCGACGGGGGTGTTCGCCTCCGACATGGCCCGACGTTTGGAGCTGCTCTAGATGGTGCGCCAATGGTTTTAGACGCCGTGGGAAATCCGCAGACCATCCTGCTGCTCGGTGGCACCTCCGAGATCGGGCTGGCCATCTGCGAGCGTTACCTGCAGAACGCGCACGCCCGCATCGTGCTCGCGGCCATGCCCGGTGACCCGGGCCGCGACGCCGCGGTGGCGCAGATGAAGGCGGCGGGCGCGCGCTCGGTGGAGCTGATCGACTTCGAGGCCACCGACGCCGACAGCCACCCGGCGACGATCGAGCAGGCGTTCGCCGGCGGCGACGTCGACGTGGCGATCGTGGCGTTCGGGCTGCTCGGGGACGCCGAGGAGCTGTGGCAGAACCAGCGCAAGGCCGTGCAGATCGCCGAGATCAACTACACCGCGGCGGTGTCGGTGGGGGTACTGCTGGGCGAGAAGATGCGCGCGCAGGGGTTCGGCCAGATCATCGCGATGAGCACCGTGGCCGGCGAGCGGGTGCGGCGCTCGAACTTCGTCTACGGCTCCACCAAGGCCGGGCTGGACGGCTTTTACCTGGGACTCGGGGAAGCGTTGCGCGAGTACGGGGTTCGCGTGTTGGTGATCCGGCCGGGCCAGGTGCGGACCCGGATGAGCGCGCACATCAAGGAAGCGCCGTTGACCGTCGACAAGGAGTACGTCGCCAACCTCGCGGTGACCGCGGCCGCCAAAGGTAAGGACTTGGTTTGGGCCCCAGCAGCGTTCCGGTACGTGATGATGGTGTTGCGACACGTCCCCCGGCCGGTGTTCCGCAAGCTGCCCATCTGACGATGCGCAACGCGCTGGCCACCCTCGGCCAGATGGCGCTGGCGGTGGCGGTCTCCGTCGCTGTCGCGGCGGTGTCGCTGACCGCCATCTCGCGCGTGCAGTGGCCGGCGTTCCCGTCGTCGAACCAGCTGCACGCCCTGACCACCGTCGGGCAGGTCGGCTGCCTGGCCGGGCTGGTCGCGGCGGCCTGGCTGTGGCGGCGCTCCGCGCGGCCCCGGGGCCGGCTGCTCGCCCAGCTGGCCGCGTTGGTGTTCCTGTCCGCCTTCCCGGTCGTCACCCTCGGTATGCCGTTGGGGGCCACCAAGCTCTACCTGTTCGGCATCTCCGTCGACCAGCAGTTCCGCACCGAGTACCTGACCCGGCTCGCCGACAGCGCCGCGCTGCGGGACATGACCTACCTCGGGCTGCCGCCGTACTACCCGCCGGGCTGGTTCTGGATCGGCGGCCGCGTCGCGGCGCTCACCGGGACGCCGGCGTGGGCGATCTGCAAGCCGTGGGCAATCACCTCGATCACCATCGCGGTCGCCGTCGCCCTGGTGCTCTGGTGGCGGCTGATCCGGTTCGAGTACGCGCTGCTGGTGACCGCGGCGACGGCCGCGGTGACGCTGGCCTACGGCTCGCCCGAGCCCTACTCCGCGATGCTCACCGTGCTGCTGCCGCCGGTGCTGGTGCTGGCCTGGTCGGGGCTGCGCGCCGGTGCGCGCGGCGGCTGGGCCGCGGTCCTCGGCGCCGGGCTGTTCCTGGGCTTCGCGGCCACCTGGTACACGCTGCTGCTGGGCTTCAGCGCGTTCGCCTTCGCGCTGATGGCGGCGCTGCTGGCCGGGGCGCGGTGGCGCCGCGACGGGCCACGGGCCGCCCTGGACCCGCTGCGCCGGCTGGCCGTCATCGCCGTCATCGCGGTGGCCATCGGCGCCACCACCTGGCTGCCGTTCGTGCTGCGCGCGCTGCACGGCCCGATCAGCAACACCGGCAGCGCCAACCACTACCTGCCCGCCGACGGCGCCGTGCTGACCTTCCCGATGCTGCAGTTCTCGCTGCTGGGCGCCGCCTGTTTGATCGGCACCCTGTGGCTGGTGCTGCGGGCCGGCACGTCGGTGCGGGCGGGCGCACTGGCGGTCGGGGTGCTCGCCGTGTACCTGTGGTCGCTGCTGTCCATGCTGACCACGCTGGCGCGCACCACCCTGCTGTCGTTTCGCCTGCAGCCGACGCTGAGCGTGCTGCTGGTGGCGGCCGGGACGTTCGGATTCGCCGAGGCCGTGCGCGCGTTGTCCGCGCGGCGGCGGGCGGTGCTGCCGGTGGCCGGCGCCGTCGGCCTGGCCGCCGCCGTCGCGTTCAGCCAGGACATCCCCGACGTGCTGCGGCCCGACCTCACCGTCGCCTACACCGACACCGACGGCAACGGCCAGCGCGGCGACCGTCGGCCCCCGGGTGCGGAGAAGTTCTACGCCGAGATCGACGCCGCCATCACCCGCGGCACCGGCCGGCCCCGCGACCAGACCGTGGTGCTGACCGCCGACTACAGCTTCCTGTCCTACTACCCCTACTGGGGCTTTCAGGGGCTGACGTCGCACTACGCCAACCCGCTGGCCCAGTTCGACCTGCGGGCCGCCCAGATCAACAAGTGGTCCACCCTCAAGAGCGCCGATCAGCTGATCCAGGCCCTGGACGCCTGCCCCTGGCCGCCGCCCACGGTGTTCCTGATGCGCCGCGGCGCCGACAACAACTACACCCTGCGGCTGGCCGAGGACGTCTACCCCAACCAGCCCAACGTGCGCCGCTACACCATCGACCTGCGGGCCGCGGAGTTCGACGGCCCGCAGTTCGACGTGCGCGGCATCGGGCCGTTCGTGTTGGCCATCCGCAAGCCGGCCGGGCGCCCATGAGCACCGACACCGCGCCTCAAACGGGGCCCCGACCGGCCGAAGAACTACCATCTACCCCCGTGAACGACGCGGCAGGCAACCACCGGATCGCCCGGCTGGTCGCTACCGTCGCGGGTCTGCTCGGCGCCTTGCTGGCGATCGTCACGCCCGTGCTGCCGGTCGACCAGACCACCGCCCAGCTCAACTGGCCGCAGAGCGGCACGTTCACCAGCGTCGAGGCGCCGCTCATCGGCTACGTGGCCACCGAGATGACGGTCACCGTGCCCTGCCAGGCCGCCGCCGGACTGGCCGGGCCACAGAACGCGTCGAAGACCGTGCTGTTGTCGACGGTGCCCAAGCAGGCCCCGAAGGCCGTCGACCGCGGCCTGCTGATCCAGCGCGCCGGCGACTTCCTGGTGGTGGTCGTTCGCAACGTCGCCGTCGTGACGGCCCCGCTGAGCCAGGTACTCAGCCCGGCGTGCCAACGGCTGACCTTCACCGCGCACGCCGAGAAGGTCACCGCCGAGTTCGTCGGCCTCACCCAGGGGCCCAACGCCGAGCATCCGGGGTCACCGCTGCGCGGCGAGAAGAGCGGTTACGACTTCCGGCCGCAGATCGTCGGCGTCTTCACCGACCTGGCCGGGCCCGCGCCGCAGGGGCTGAACTTCTCGGCGACCATCGACACCCGCTACAGCAGCCACCCCACCCCGCTCAAGCTCGCCGCGATGGTCCTAGGCGTGCTGTTGACGGCCGTCGCCCTGGTCGCGCTGCACGTCCTGGACACCGCCTTCGAAACCGCTGGGGCCACCCGGCACCGCCGCTTCCTGCCGTCGCGCTGGTGGTCGGTCGGCGGCCTGGACGCGCTGGTCATCGCCGTGCTGGTGTGGTGGCAGTTCGTCGGCGCCAACACCTCCGACGACGGCTACATCCTCACCATGGCCCGGGTGTCCGAACACGCCGGCTACATGGCCAACTACTACCGCTGGTTCGGCACCCCCGAGGCGCCCTTCGGCTGGTACTACGACCTGCTCGCGCTGTGGGCGCACGTCACCACCAGCAGCATCTGGATGCGCCTGCCCACCCTGGCCATGGCGCTGACCTGCTGGTGGGTGATCAGCCGCGAGGTGATGCCGCGCCTCGGGCACGCCGTCAAACGCAACCGCGCCGCCGCCTGGACCGCCGCCGGGGTCTTCCTGGCCGTCTGGCTGCCGCTGAACAACGGCCTGCGCCCGGAACCGATCATCGCGCTGGGCATCCTGCTGACCTGGTGCTCGGTGGAGCGTGCGGTGGCCACCAGCCGGCTGCTGCCGGTCGCGATCGCCTGCATCCTCGGTGCGCTCACCCTGTTCTCCGGTCCGACGGGCATCGCGTCCATCGGCGCGCTGCTGGTCGCGATCGGCCCGCTGCGGACCATCCTGCACCGGCGGTCCACCCGGTTCGGGGCCCTGCCGCTGGTGGCGCCGCTGTTCGCCGCGGTCACCGTCACCATCATCCTGATCTTCCGGGACCAGACGCTGGCCGGCGAGATGCAGGCCACCGCCCTCAAGCGCGCCGTCGGGCCCAGCCTGAGCTGGTTCGACGAACACATCCGCTACGAGCGGCTGTTCATGGCGAGCCCCGACGGTTCGGTCGCGCGCCGCTTCGCGGTGCTGGCGCTGATTCTCGCGCTGGCGATCACGGTCGCGATGTCGCTGCGCAAGGGCCGGATCCCCGGCACGGCCGCGGGCCCCAGCCGGCGCATCCTCGGGATCACGATCATCTCGTTCGTCGCGATGATGTTCACCCCCACCAAGTGGACGCACCACTTCGGGGTGTTCGCCGGGCTGGCCGGGCCGCTGGGCGCGCTGGCCGCCGTCGCCGTGACGAGCGTGGCGATGCGGTCCCGGCGCAACCGCACGATGTTCGCCGCCGTGGTGCTGTTCCTGATGGCGTTGTCGTTCGCCAGCGTCAACGGCTGGTGGTATGTGTCGAATTTCGGTGTGCCCTGGTCGAATTCGTTCCCCGCGTGGCACTACGCGTTCGCGACCGCGCTGCTGGGGCTGACCGTGGCGGTGCTGCTGCTGGCCGCCTGGTTCCACTTCGTCGCCACCGACAACGGGCCACCCCGGACCCGCCGCGGCGAACGGCTGGCCCGAATCGTCCAGTCGCCGTTGGCGATTGCCGCGTGGCTGCTGGTGATCTTCGAGGTGGCGTCGTTGACGCTGGCCATGACGGCGCAGTATCCGGCGTGGTCGGTGGGCCGCTCCAACCTGCAGGCGCTCGCCGGTTTCAAGGCCGGCAACACCTGTGGGCTGGCCCAGGACGTGCTGGTCGAGCAAGACCCGAACGAAGGGCTGCTCACCCCGGTGACGGGCTCGGCGGCCGACGCACTGGGCGCCGGGCTCTCGGAAGCGTTCACTCCCAACGGAATTCCCGCCGACGTCCGCGCCGACCCCGTGATGGAACGCCCGGGCGACCGCAGCTTCGTCAGCGACGACGGCGTGGTCACCGGCAGCGAGGCCGGCACCGAGGGCGGGACCACGCCGGCGCCGGGGATCAACGGTTCGGTCGCGCAGCTGCCCTACAACCTGGACCCGGCGCGCGCGCCGGTGCTGGGCAGCTGGCGGTCCGGGCCGCAACTGCCCGCGCACCTGCGCTCGGGCTGGTACCGGCTGCCGGCGCGGGACCAGGCGAGGCCGCTGCTGGTGGTCAGCGCCGCCGGTCGCTTCGACCCCCGCGAGGTGCAGCTGCAGTGGGCCACCGACGCGCAGGCGGCCGCCGGCCACCCCGGCGGCTCGCTGGGGTTCTTCGACGTCGGGGCGTCACCGGCCTGGCGGAATCTGCGGCTGCCGCTGTCCGCCATCCCGGCGGGCGCGACCCAGGTGCGTCTGGTGGCCGACGACGAGGACCTGGCGCCGCAGCACTGGATCGCGCTGACCCCGCCGCGCATCCCGCGGCTGCGCACACTGCAGGACGTGGTGGGCTCGGCAGACCCGGTGTTCCTGGACTGGCTGGTCGGGCTGGCGTTTCCCTGCCAGCGGCCGTTCGGTCACCAGAACGGCGTCGACGAGGCGCCGAGGTGGCGCATCCTGCCCGACCGGTTCGGCGCCGAGGCCAACTCCCCCGTGATGGACAACAACGGCGGCGGCCCGCTGGGCGTCACCGAGTTGCTGCTCAAGGCCACCACCATGGCGACCTACCTCAAGGACGACTGGTCGCGGGACTGGGGTTCGCTGCAGCGGTTGACGTCCTACTATCCCGACGCCCAACCGGCCCACCTGCTGCTCGGGACGGCCACGCGCAGCGGGCTGTGGAACCCGGCCCCGCTCAGGCACTAGCCGGCACTCGCGGATCGCACGCACCCGCCCCGCCCCCGGGCGCGGACCGGGAAGCGGGGCGGGGGCGGCGCGTCACGGAAGGGCGGCGCGCAACGGGTGCGTGATCGCCCAGCCGGGGTTCAGGAAGTTCGCGGCGTAGTGGCGGATCGGGTGTAGCGGTCCGCTGTGCGGGACGTACGGGCTGGCCGAGGCGACGGCCGGCATCAGCGACCCGGCGATCGTGAGGCCGAGCGTGCCCAGGCCGACGCCCGCGGCGATGCGCAGCTTGGACACCTTCTTCGTCTGCGAGTTGGCTTGCGGCTCAGGGGTATTGGCGTTCATCGTGTGGTCCTATCTGCCCTAGGAGTGTTCGAGGCGCCGGCCGGGATGGGCCGACAACACCAGAGTGGGGCACCGCGCTTGGCAGATCTTCGAGAGATTCTTGCGAAATCCTTGCGTTTGCTAACTAACCTGTTGAGCTTGACCGCGACACTAGGCTTGATCCGTGGCCGCGGCCAGCCTGATGGCGATGGCCCGCGCGGAGCGGGCCGACCTTGCCGACTTCCTCACCACCCTCGCGCCGCCGGATTGGGCGACGCCCAGCCTGTGCGCCCGGTGGAGCGTCAAAGACGTTGTGGCCCACGTCGTCAGCTACGACGAGCTGGACACCCGCGGGCTGCTGAAGCGCTTCGTGAAGGGCCGGATCGTGCGGGCCAACCAACTGGGTGTCGACGAACTCGCGCCGCTGAGCCCGCAACAGCTGCTGGACCTGTTGCGGAGGCACCTGCAACCGCAGGGGCTGCCGGCGGGCTTCGGCGGGATGATCGCCCTGGTCGACGGCACGATCCACCACCAGGACATCCGGCGCGCCCTCGGCCGGCCCCGCGCCGTCCCGGCCGACCGGCTCGAGCGGGTCCTGCGGCTGGTGCCGGGCAATCCACGGCTGGGCGCCGGACGCCGGATCAGGGGGTTGCGACTGGTCGCCACCGACGTCGACTGGGCCCACGGCCGCGGACCGCAGGTCACCGGCCCGGGTGAGGCGCTGCTGATGGCCATGTCGGGGCGCCCGGCCGCGCTGTCGGACCTGACCGGCGCGGGCCACGCCACCTTGGCCGCCCGGCTCGGCGAATGACGGTCAGCCAGGCCGGATCTCGAAGGTGAACTCCGAGCCACCGATGCGGATCAGGTCGCCGTCGGCGAGGCTGGCGCTGGCGTCCACGCGGCGCCCCTGCACCTGCACCCCGTTGGTCGAGCGCACGTCGGTGATCAGGAAACCGGCTCCGGTGTCGATGATCACCGCGTGATGGCGGCTCACCTCGGTGTCATCCAAGACGATGTCGTTGTCGTCGAGACGCCCGATCCGGGTGGTCACGCCGTTCAGCCGGAACTGCCGGCCGGTGTGGTCGCGCAGCCGGGCGACGACGCGCCGCGCGGCCGCGAGGGGTTCGGACCGCACCGCGTTCTGCTTGTGCGTGGCCTGGGCGGTCCGCTTCGGCCGGGTGGCGCCCATCGGCTCCTGGCGCAGGATGCGCTGGTGCAGCGCGTTGACGGTGGGCCCCGGGTCGATGCCCAGGCCGTCGGCCAGGGCGGTCTTCAGCCGACGGAAGGCGCCGAGCGCGTCGGATTGGCGCTCGGTGACGTAGTAGGCGGTGATCAGCTGCGCCCACAGCGGTTCCCGATACGGGTGCTGCGCGGTCAGCGCCTCCAGCTCCGCGATGACGCCGTCGGCGCGCCCGCACGCGATTTCCGCCTCGGCGCGGGCGGTGTGGGCCGCCACCTTCTCCTCGAGCAGCGCGGCGGCGAACGCCTCGACGAACGCGAAGTGGCGCAGGTCGTCGAGCACCGGACCGCGCCATTCATCCAGCGCGGCCGACAGCCGGCTGCTGGCCTCCTCGTAGCGCCCGACGCCGGCGGCGCGCAATCCGACCGCCTTGTGTGTCAGAAACCGCCCCAGGTCGCAGTCCAGATCGGCGACGCTGAGCTGGTAGCCGGGCGGGGCGCTGGCCAGCACCGCGTACGGGTCGGCCGTGGCGCCGCGCAGCAACCGCCGCAGGGTGGACACGTAGGACTGGATGCTGGTGCGCGCCGCAGGCACCGGGTCCTGCCCCCAGACGGCATCGATCAACGCGTCGACGGACACCGGCCGGTTGCGGTGGATCAGCAGCATGGCGAGCACCGCCCGCTGCTTGGGCGCACCCAGCGGCACCGCGGCGCCGTTGGCCGTCATCGACAACGGCCCCAGGACGCCGAACCCGAGACCCGTACTCACGGCATCCATTTTGAAGGCAACGAAGCGGCGCACGCGGCTTTGACGGCGCCGGCCGCGCCGCGATTCGCGCGCGCCGTCGCGCCGGCCCTCGCTCGGGGTACGCGGCGCGGCACCCGGCTGCGCCGCGCCTGAACTCGGTAAAGCCACCAATGGCGTGCGGTTTGCCCGTGGCGCCCGGCCCGGTCAGCAGACTCTTCGCTTACGATCGAGCCTCGTGCCCCACGACGGTGAAGAGCGATCGCAGCGGATTCCACGGTCGATCGCTGCCGTCGCCGGGATCGTCGGGCTGCTGTTGTGCGCGCTCGTCCCGCTGTTGCCGGTGCGGCAGACGACGGCGACCGTGTCGTGGCCGCAGGGCGACGTCGGCGGGCACGTCGGGCAGATCACCGCGCCGCTGGTGTCCGGCGCCCCCCTCGCCCTGGACATCTCCGTTCCGTGCGCGGCGATGGCCACGCTGCCCCCCAGCGGTGGGCTGGTGATCTCGACCCTGCCCGCCGGCGGCACCGACGCCGGCAAGAACGGGCTGTTCGTGCGCGCCAACAACGACGTGATCGTCGTCGCCTTCCGCGACACCGTGGCCGCGGTCGCCCAGCGCTCGACCGTCGCCGCCCCGGGCTGCCGCTTCCTGCACGCCTGGGCCACCAACGGCGGCGTGGGCGCGGAGTTCGTCGGCGTGCCCGGCGCGGCCGGCACGCTGCCCGCCGAGAAGAAGCCGCAGGTCGGCGGCATTTTCACCGAGCTGCAGGTGCCGCCGCAGCCGAACCTGTCGGCCCGCATCGACGTCGACACCCGCTTCATCACCGCGCCCACCGCCCTCAAGCAGATCGTCATGGCCGTCGGCGCCCTGGCCGTGCTGAGCGCCATCCTGGCGCTGGCGGTGCTGGACCGGCGCAGCCGCGGCGCTGCCGCCCTGCTCAACTGGCGCTCCCCGATCGCCTGGCTGTCCCGCTACCGGCCCGGTGCGCACTGGGCGACGTGGTGGCGGGTGGGGCTCGCCACCTGGCTCGCCGACGCCGGCGTCGTCGCCACCCTGCTGGTCTGGCACGTCATCGGCGCCACGTCGTCGGACGACGGCTACAACCTGACGATCGCCAGGGTCGCCCCCAAGGCCGGCTACCTCGTCGACTACTACCGCTACTTCGGCACCACGGACGCCCCGTTCGACTGGTATCTCGGCGTGCTGGCCAAGCTCGCGTCGGTGAGCACCGCCGGGGTGTGGATGCGGCTGCCGGCCACGCTGGCCGGCATCGCCTGCTGGTTGATCATCAGCCACTGGGTGCTGCGGCGCCTGGGGCCGGGCAAGGGCGGCCTGGCGGCCAACCGGGTGGCGGTCTGCACCGCGGGCGCGGTGTTCGTGGCCGCGTGGCTGCCGTTCAACAACGGCCTGCGGCCCGAACCGCTGATCGCCCTCGGCACCGTCGTCACCTGGATGCTGGTGGAACGCGCGATCGCGCTGCGGCGCCTGGCCCCGGCCGCCGTCGCCATCATCGTCGCGCTGCTGACCGCCACCCTGGCCCCGCAGGGCCTGATCGCCGTCGCGGCCCTGCTGACCGGCGCCCGGGCTATCGCGGGCGTCATCCGGAGGCGGCGGGACACCGACGGGCTGCTGGCGCCGCCGGCGGCGGTGGCCGCCGCGGCGGCGCTGATCTTCGTGGTGGTGTTCCGCAGCCAAACCCTGGCCACCGTCGCCGAGTCGGCGCGCATTAAATACAAGGTCGGCCCCACGATCGCGTGGTATCAGGATTGGCTGCGCTACTACTTCCTGACGGTGGAATCCAACCCCGACGGGTCGATGGCGCGGCGCTTCGCGGTGCTGGTGCTGCTGCTGTGCCTGTTCGGGATGCTGATGATCCTGCTGCGCCGCGGCCGGGTGCCCGGGGTGGCCAGCGGGCCGGCGTGGCGGCTGCTGGGCACCACGGCGATCGGCCTGCTACTGCTGACGTTCACCCCGACGAAGTGGGCGATCCAGTTCGGCGCGTTCGCCGGGCTCGCCGGCGCGCTGGGCGCGGTCACCGCCTTCGCGTGCTCGCGGATCGGGCTGCACAACCGGCGCAACCTGACGCTGTACGTGACCGCGCTGCTGTTCGTGTTGGCGGTGGCCACCTCGGGCGTCAACGGCTGGTTCTACGTCGGCAACTACGGGGTGCCGTGGTGGGACATCCAGCCCGTGATCGCCAGCCACCCGGTGACCACCATGTTCCTGACGCTGTCGATCGCCACCGGGCTGCTGGCCGCCTGGCAGCACTTCCGGATGGACTACGCCGGCCACACCGAGGTCAAGGACAACCGACGCAACCGGGTGCTGGCGTCGACGCCGCTGCTGGTGGTGGCGACCATCATGGTGCTCGGCGAGGTCGGTTCGCTGGCCAAGGGCGCGGTGTTCCGCTACCCGCTCTACACCACCGGCAAGGCCAACCTGGCCGCGATCACCTCCGGGCTGTCCCCGAGCAGCTGCGCGATGGCCGACGACGTGCTGGCCGAACCGGACCCGAACGCCGGCATGCTGGCGCCGGCGCCCGGGCAGACGTTCGGCCCCGGCGGGCCGCTGGGCGGCGTCAACCCCGTCGGCTTCAAGCCCGACGGCGTGGGCGACGACCTGCGGTCCTACCCGGTGGTGACCAAGCCGGGCGTGGTGAACTCCGACGCGTCGCCGAACAAGCCCAACGCCAGCATGACCGACTCGGCGGGCACGGCCGGCGGCAAGGGGCCCGTCGGCGTCAACGGCTCGACCGCGGCCCTGCCCTTCGGCCTCGACCCGGCCCGCACCCCGGTGATGGGCAGCTACGGCGAGAACGCGCTGGCCGCCACCGCCACGTCGTCGTGGTACCAGCTGCCGCCCCGGACCGCGGACCGGCCGATCGTCGTCGTGTCGGCGGCCGGCGCCATCTGGTCCTACAAAGAGGACGGCACCTTCACCTACGGGCAGTCGCTGAAACTGCAATGGGGCGTCACCCGCCCCGACGGCAGCACCCAGCCGCTCGCCGAGGTGCAGCCCATCGACATCGGTCCGGAACCGGCTTGGCGCAACCTGCGGTTCCCGCTGACCTGGGCGCCGCCGGAGGCCAACGTGGCGCGCATCGTCGCCTACGACCCGAACCTGAGCTCGGATCAGTGGTTCGCGTTCACGCCGCCGCGGGTTCCGGTGCTGCAGACCCTGCAGCAGGTGCTGGGATCGCAGACGCCGGTCCTGATGGACATCGCGACCGCCGCGAACTTCCCGTGCCAGCGGCCGTTCTCCGAACACCTCGGCGTCGCCGAGCTGCCGCAATACCGAATCCTGCCCGACCACAAGCAGACCGCGGCGTCGTCGAACGGCTGGCAGGCCAGCGAGACCGGCGGCCCGTTCCTGGTGACCCAGACGATGCTGCGCACCTCCACGGTCGCCACCTACCTGCGGGGTGACTGGTATCGCGACTGGGGATCGATCGAGAAGTACTACCCGCTGGTGCCCGCCGACCAGGCGCCGCCAGCCGTTATAGAACAGGGTGTGATCACAGTGCGCGGCTGGAGCCGGCAAGGACCGATTCGGGCCCTCCCATGAGCGTGGCGACCGTGACGGACCCCAAGACCGCGGCCGGTGAGCCCGACGTCCGGGTGACCCGCTGGGTCGCCACCATCGCCGGGCTGATCGGCTTCCTCCTGTCGATCGCGACGCCGCTGCTGCCCGTCGTGCAGACCACCGCCACCCTGAACTGGCCGCAGAACGGCCAGCTGAACAGCGTGACGGCGCCGCTGATCTCGCTGACGCCGGTCGACGTGACCGTCACCGTGCCGTGCTCGCTGGTGGGTCAGCTGCCCCCCGAGGGCGGGGTGATCCTGAGCACCGCACCGAAGAAGGGCAAGGACGCCGCGCTCAACGCGCTGTTCGTGGTCGCCAGCGCCAAGCGCGTCGACGTCACCGACCGCAACGTGGTGATCGCCAGCGTGTCCCGCGAGCAGGCCCAGGGAACCGTGGGGTCCCCGGGGTGTTCCAGCATCGAGATCACCTCCACCCAGGCGGGCGCCTTCGCGACCTTCGTCGGGCTGACCGACCCGGCGGGCCGGCCGGTGCGCGGCGGCTTCCCCGACCCCAACCTGCGCCCGCAGATCGTCGGGGTGTTCACCGATCTGACCGGGCCGGCGCCCGCGGGCCTCAAGCTCTCGGCCACCATCGACACCCGGTTCTCCACCACCCCGACCACGCTGAAGCTGACGGCGATGGTGCTGGCGATCCTGTCCACCATCGTGTCCCTGGTCGCGCTGTGGCGCCTGGACCAGTTGGACGGCCACCGGATGCGCCGGCTCATCCCGGCCAACTGGCGCAAGTTCACCCTGGCCGACGCCACGGTGATCTTCGGGTTCGTGCTGTGGCACGTCATCGGGGCGAACTCGTCGGACGACGGCTACATCCTGGGCATGGCCCGGGTCGCGGACCGCGCCGGCTACATGTCGAACTACTTCCGCTGGTTCGGCAGCCCGGAGGACCCGTTCGGCTGGTATTACAACCTGCTGGCGTACATGACCCACGTCAGCGACGCGAGCCTGTGGATGCGGTTGCCGGACCTCATCGCCGGGATCCTGTGCTGGCTGCTGCTCTCCCGTGAGGTGCTGCCACGCCTGGGGCCCGCGGTCGCCGCCAGCAAGGCGGCGAACTGGGCGGCGGGCCTGGTGCTGCTCACGGCGTGGATGCCGTTCGACAACGGCCTGCGCCCCGAGCCGATCATCGCCCTCGGGTCGCTGGTCACCTACGTGCTGATCGAGCGGTCCATGCGCTACAGCCGGCTGACGCCCGCGGCGCTGGCCGTCATCACCGCAGCGTTCACCCTCGGCGTGCAGCCCACCGGCCTGATCGCGGTCGCCGCGCTGGTCGCCGGCGGCCGCCCCATCCTGCGCATCCTGGTGCGGCGCCACCGCCTGGTCGGCACCTGGCCGCTGGTGGCCCCGATGCTGGCCGCCGGCTTCGTCATCCTGACCGTGGTCTTCGCCGACCAGACGTTGTCGACGGTGTTGGAGGCCACCAGGATTCGCACGGCGATCGGGCCCAGCCAGGCGTGGTACACCGAGAACCTGCGCTACTACTACCTGATCCTGCCGACCGTCGATGGTTCGCTGTCGCGCCGGTTCGGGTTCCTGATCGCCGCGCTGTGCCTGTTCACGTCGATGTTCATCATGTTGCGGCGCAAGCGGATTCCCGGTGTGGCCCGCGGGCCCGCGTGGCGGCTGATGGGCGTCATCTTCGGCACCATGTTCTTCTTGATGTTCACCCCCACCAAGTGGGTGCACCACTTCGGGCTGTTCGCGGCGGTGGGCGCGGCCATGGCCGCGCTGACGACCGTGCTGGTGTCGCACGAGGCGCTGCGGTGGTCGCGCAACCGGATGGCGTTCCTGGCGGCGCTGCTGTTCGTGCTGGCGCTGTGCTTCGCCACCACCAACGGCTGGTGGTACGTCTCGAGCTACGGCGTCCCGTTCAACAGCGCCATGCCGAAGGTCGCCGGAATCTCGATCAGCACAATCTTTTTCGCCCTGTTCGCCGTGGCGGCGCTGTACGCGGCCTACCTGCACTTCGCGTCGCGGGACCACGGCGAGGGCCGGCTGGCGCGGGCGGTGACGGCCGCGCCCATCCCGGTGGCGGCCGGGTTCATGGCGCTGGTGTTCATCGGGTCGATGGTGGCCGGCATCGTGCGCCAGTACCCGACGTACTCCAACGCGTGGGACAACCTGCGCGAGTTCAGCGGCGGCTGCGGCCTGGCCGACGACCTGCTCGTCGAGCCCGACAGCAACGCCGGGTTCATGCCGCCGCTGAACGCCGGCGGTCAGTTCGGCCCGCTGGGACCGCTGGGCGGCGTCAACCCCACCGGGTTCAGCCCCAACGGCGTCCCGGACCGGACCCTGGCGGAGTCGGTCAAGGAGACCTCGGTGCCGCAACCGGGCACCGACTACGACTGGGACGCGCCCCTCAAGCTCACGACGCCCGGCGTCAACGGCTCGACGGTGCCCCTGCCCTACGGCCTGGACCCGGCGCGGGTTCCGCTGGCCGGCAGTTACACCACCGGCGCCCAGCAACAGAGCCGGCTGACCTCGGCGTGGTACCAGCTGCCCCGGCCCGACGCCGGGCATCCCCTGGTCGTGGTGACCGCCGCCGGCACCATCGCCGGCAACAGCGTGCTGCACCACCACACCAACGGCCAGACCGTGGAGCTGGAGTTCGGCAGGCCGGGCCCGGACGGCGCGATCCTGCCGGGCGGCCGGCTGGTGCCCTACGACCTGTACGGGGAGCAGCCCAAGGTGTGGCGCAACCTGCGCTTCGCCCGCTCCCAGATGCCCGCCGACGCGGTCGCCGTCCGGGTGGTCGCCGAGGACCTGTCGCTGACGCCGGACGACTGGATCGCGGTGACCCCGCCGCGGGTGCCCGAGCTGCGCTCGCTGCAGGAGTACGTCGGCTCGACGCAGCCGGTGCTGATGGACTGGGCGGTGGGGTTGGCGTTCCCCTGCCAGCACCCGATGCTGCACGTCAACGGCGTCACGGAGATCCCCAAGTTCCGCATCACCCCGGACTACAACGCCAAGAAACAGGACACCGACACCTGGCAGGACGGGGTCAACGGCGGCTTGCTCGGCATCACCGACCTGCTGTTGCGGGCCCACGTCATGTCCACGTACCTGTCGCACGACTGGGGCCGGGACTGGGGGTCGCTGCGCAAATTCGACACCATCGCCGACGCGCAGCCCGCCCGGTTGGACCTGGGCACCGCGACCCGCACGGGCTGGTGGTCACCGGGAGAAATCCGCATCAAACCCTGACGCCGACCCCCGCGAATAACGCCGTTAATTAACGCGCCAGCAAACACAATGGGCAGGTTTATCCGCGCCATTTCCCGTGAATACCCAATGCACTGTGATCCAGTTCACATGCAAGGGGGCGGCTCATGCATCCACTGGCTCGCGCGGGCGCCGCTACCGCGGCGCTGGCCGCGCTGATCGGCCCGGCCGGCTCCGCGGCCGCCGACGGCGGCACCGTCGTCGTCCTCGACGCCAAGCTGCGGCGGTGCGACTTCAGCCTGGTCAGCTTCGCGCCGAAGGTTCCGCACCCGGCGCTGGGCACGGGCTCCGTGCTGGTGCGCCGGGCCGGCCCGAACGTGGCCGCCGACGTGCACCTGGTCGACGAACCCGAACCCGGCACCCACTTCGACGTGGGCCTGATCCAGGTGCCCCGCCCGGCGGCGGCCACCTGCGGGCCCGGCGACCCCGGCACCGCCTTCGCGGGGCTGGACACCGACGCGGCCGGCAGCGGAAATGCGACCGTTACCGACGTCATTCACCCCGGCACGACGGGCGTGTGGGTGATCATCGAGCAACGCAATCCCAACTCGCAGGATCCCGCCGAGTATTACACGTCGGAATTCGTGGCGCCGGTGGGCGTTTAAGCCCACATGCGGGGTTCGCGGGCACCGAACCCGTGAGGGACTTCCGCCCCTAGCGCATCGGCCGGCGCTGCTGCTGCGATGGGGGCGGGCCACCGACGATCCGCGTCACACGGAAGGCAGCACAGTGCACAGACGGTCGCAGCCCGGGACGCGCGGCACGTGACCCAGCCAGCGGACGACAACACCGCGGACATCGGCTCGCCCGTGCGCCCGGAGTTGGCCCACGACCCGGCGGCGGGCGCCGACACTGCGGACGTGCCGCGCGGCGCGGGCGTGCTCGTGGTGCGGCGCGGGCCCAACGTCGGCGCCACGTTCACCGTCGACCGCCCCACCATGACCGCCGGCCGACACCCCGCGAGCGACATCTTCCTCGACGACATCACCGTCAGCCGTCGGCACGCCGAATTCCGGATCACCGACGGGGCGTTCAGCGTCGTCGACCTCGGCAGCCTGAACCACACCTACGTCAACCGCCAGCCCGTCGACTCCGCGGTGCTGGGCGACGGCGACCAACTGCAGATCGGCAACTTCCGGCTGGTGTTCCGCACCAGCCCCACTCCCTGACGCACGAGGAGGACACCGGTGAGCACCCCACCCGGCAGCGCGCACGCCGACGCCGACGACCCACCGGGCACCGCGGAATTCGCCTGCGGCCAAACCCTGTTCACGCAGGGCGAGCCGGGCGATCGGGTCTATCTGATCGTCGAGGGCAAGGTCAAGATCAGCTTGGGCGGGTCGAACGGCCGGACCAACGTGCGCGCCATCCTGGGCCCGTCGGACATCGTCGGCGAACTGGCGGTATTCGATCCGGGTCCGCGCAGCTGCACCGCCACCGCGATCACCGACGTGCGGGCGCTGTGGCTGGATCGGGCCGCCCTGCGCGGGTTGATGGCCCGCCAGCCGGCCATCGCCGAACAGCTGCTGCAGGCGCTGACGCAGCGCGTCCGCGAGACCGAGGAGCAGCTGGTCGAGCTGGTCTCCAGCGACGTGGCCGCCCGGGTGGCCCGCCAGCTGCTGGCGCTGTCGCGGCGCTTCGGCGCGCCCGAGGGAGACGCGCTGCGCGTGACGTACGAGCTGAGCCAGGAGGAGCTGGCCCAACTGGTAGGCGCCGACCGGGCCTCGGTGAACAAGGCGCTGCGCAGCTTCACCGCCCGCGGCTGGATCCAGCTGCAGGGCAAGAGCCTGGTGGTGACCGACGCCGAGGCCCTGGCCCGGCGCAGCGGCACGGGCGACCGCACCGGTCCCGACCCGAATCGCCGACGGCGCCCGTTACGCGCCTCCGCCTGAGGGGCGCGCGTAGCGTCTGTCGGATGAGCGACTACGACGTCGAGGCGGTGGACCGGCTGCCCTTCGCCACCCCGGAGAAGGCGCGGCGCTACCGGACCGAGGACTACCGCGGCGCCGTCGGGCTGAACTGGTATTCCACCGACCCCACGCTGCAGTTCACCATGGCCTATTACTTGCAGCCCGAGGCGCTGGCCGTCGTCGAGCCGCACCTGAGAAGCATCGGCGAGCTGATGGGCGGCCCCGTCGCCCGCTGGGCCGAGGAGACGGACCGCAACCCGCCGCGGTTGGAGCGCTATGACCGGTGGGGGCACGACGTCAGCGACGTCGTGATGCCCGAGTCCTTCACCCGGTCCAAGCGCGCCGTCCTGGACGCCCAGCAGGCGCTGCGCGCCGACGCCCGCGCCGCGAAAGTCAGCTCCGGGCTGGGGCTGTTCGCGTCGAACTACCTGCTCAATCAAGCCGACATCGGGATGGGCTGCGCGCTGGGCACCGGCGGCGGCATGGTCCAGGCGCTGGTGGCCGCCTACGCGCCGGCCGACGTGCGCGACCACGTCCTGGCCAAGTTCGCCGCCGGCGAGTGGGCCGGTGAGACGGCGCAGTTGGAGGCGAACCACTTAAAGCCGTTGAGCAGCCACGCGTCACCGACGCGGGTCGCCGTCGTCTCGAGCGCGCCGAGGTCGGAGCCGCCGGTGCGCTCGGTCAACAACTGCGCCGTCTCACCGGCCCACTCGCCGGCGGCGAACTTGGCCAGGACGTGGTCGCGCACGTCGGCCGGCGCGT
>NZ_LZKC01000360.1:0-5139 GCF_001672685.1 Mycobacterium sp. E2462 | reverse complement strand
TCGCGATCAGCAGCCTGGAGTTGGTCAACCAGTGGTACTACAACCCCGCGGACATGCCGGTCATCGCGCTCTGCGCCGGCTGATAGATGTTCAGGAAGTTCTGGAACACTGTCGGCGCGATGTGCAGGATCTGTTTGATGTCACCGCGGCTGTCGTTGAGCGCCGTCGTGATCGAGCCCAGCCGGTCGAACGTGACGCCGATGGATTCGCGGTTCTCGGCGAGGAAGTCGCGGACATCGGCCAGCGCCCCGTCGAGCGATTTCACCGCGTTGCCGACCTCGTTCGGCGTGTTCGTCAGCAACGTCGTGACGCTGGCCAGGTTCTGGTTGAACGAGGCCAACAGGTCGCTGCTGGAGTACAGCGCGGACACCAGCAGCTGCAGGTTGCGCACCGTGCTGAAGATGTCGTCGGCGTGGTCGCCGAGCGCCGAGATCGCTTGAGAGAGCTTGAGTACCGTATCGCGGGCGGTGTCTCCCTGACCGCGCAGGTTGGCCGCGGCGGAGTCGACGAATTCGCCGACGGAGTTCACCCCGTCGGGGCTCGTCGGCTGCAGCGCATCGGTGAGCTTCTCGAGCTGACGGCGGAAGTCGTCCCATTCGACGGGGACCGCGGTGCGGTTGAGCGGGATCGACGCGCCGGGGCTAAGCTTCGGGCCGCCCGAGTAGGCCGGGACGAGTTGAATCGCCCGTGACGTCACCAGCGACGGCGACAGAATCGCGGCGCGGGCGTCGGCGGGCACCGGGTACTGCTTGTCGACGGAGAAGGTCACCTTGGAGCTGGCGGGCTGCGGCTCGATCTTGTCCACCACGCCGACGGCGACGCCGAGGATGCGGATCTCGTCACCGACGAACAGGCCGTTGACCTCCGTGAAATAGGCGGAGTAAGTGTTCTTTTCGACGTCCTCCCACAGCTTGCTGCCGACCAGGAACGACGCCACGGCCAGTGTCAGCACCAGGGTGAGCGCGGTCAGGTTGCGAAATGCCTTGCGGGTCATGGTCATGGCTGGTCGTAGTCGTGGGGCGAGGGCGGCGGGATGGTCCGCACCGGCGGGGTCGAGGGCGGCGGCGACGGGGGCTGCGACCATAGCGGCACGGGCGCCTGCTCCGGCGGCACGGGCGGTGTGCCGGTCGGCGGGTCCACGGCTTCGGACGGCAACTTCTGGTTGGGGTCGAGGAACCGGTCGTACATGTCGGCGTCGAGGACCGGGCCACCGAACTGGCCGGGCACCAGGTTGGCCACGTACGCCTTGAAAAACGGCCCGGATCCCAGGCATTCGCCGAACGACATGGCGTAGCGCTTGAATTTCGGCAGGGTCTTTTGGATGTCCTCCTTGCGGTTGTCCAGGATTTCCAAGACACCGTTGAGCTTGTCGAGGGCCGGCTTGAGCTGGGTGCGGTTGTCGTCGACCAGCCCGGAGATCTGATGTGAGACGGCGCTGAGGTTGTTCATCAGTGCGTCCAACGAGTCCCGTTCGTCGAGCAGCGCGGCTAACAGTGCGTTGGAATTGGCGACCAACCCCGCGATCTGTTGGCTGCGCCGACCGAGGACCGCCGAGACCTTGTTGGCGTTACCCAACAGGTTTCGCAGCTGCGCGTCCCGGCCGTTGAGGGTGTCGGAGAACCGCGCCACCCCCTGCAGCGCCGGCCGCAGGTTCTGTGGCGTCGCCTTGAGGGTGTCGGCCAATGTGGTGAGCGCCGAGGATAATTGGGCGGTGTCGAGGCCGCTGATCGTCGTCGTCAGGTCGCCGAGCGCGTCGGGCAGGTCATAGGGCGAGGTGGTGCGCTCCAGGGGGATGGTGCCGTGCAGCCGGCCCTCGCCCCGCGGGGTGAGCTCGAGCATCTTGGCGCCCAGGATGGTCTCGGTCTTTATCGATGCCTCCGTGCGGTCCCCCAGCTCGACGCCCTTGTTGACGGTGAAGCCCACCCGAACCTTGGTGCCCTCCAGGCGGATGTCGGAGACCCGTCCCACGCCCATGCCCGAAACCCGCACGGAATTACCGGGTTTGATGCCACCGGCCTCGGCGAAGTAGGCGGCGTAGTCGTCGGTGTTCTTGAGGAACGGCAACTTGTTGTACTGGAAGGCGACGATCGTGATGCATACCAGCAAGATGGTGCCCATCAGCCCCAACAGGAAGGGGCTTCGCTGCCCGGCCGCCTTGATCGTGATCTTCGGAAGTTTCAGCTTCACCGGGGCGTGCACCGCCCACTGGGCTGGCCCAGGAGTTTGACGAAGATCGGGTTGCCGCCTTTGCCGTTCAGCTTGAGCAGCACTTCGCAGAAGTAGAAGCCGAAGTAGTCCCCGTTCAGGCCCTGCCGGGCCAGGACCTGGTACACGTCGGGCAGGTCCTTGAGCAGCTTGTCGACGTAGTCGTGGTCGGCCATCACCTGCCCGGACATCCGGTCGGTTTCGTGGACCACGTCCTTGATGGGCTGGCGGGTCTGGACCAGCAGGTCGGTGACCGAGCCCGCCGCGGCGTTGATGTAGGCGAGTCCGGTGGAGATGTCGTCCTTGCGCTTGGCCAGGCCGTCCACGAGCTGCGCCAGTTTGTCCAAGCCGTCGGAGAATTCGTGGTCGCGGGCGGCGAAGGTGTGCAACACGGTGTTGAGGTTGGTGATCAGCTGACCGATCAGCTCGCTGCGACCGGCCAGGGTCGAGGTCAGCAGCGAGGTTTGGGACAGCACCGAGGCGAGCGTCCCGCCCTGCCCCTGGAAAATCCGCAACAGTTGACCCGATAGGGCGTTGACCTGGTCGGGATCCAACGCCCGGAACAGCGGGCGGAAACCGCCGATCAGCGCGTCGATGTCGAGCGCGGGCGCGGTCCGGGCCAGCGGAATGGTCGCGCCCGGCGGCAACCGGCGCGGCGGCCCAGGGCTGTCTTCGAGCGCGAGATACCGGTCGCCGATCAGGTTTTCGTAACGCACGACGGCCCGGGTGCCCTCGGTGAGGCGCACGCCCTTGTCCACGGTGAACCCGACGGTGACGGTGCCGTCGTGGTGCAGGCTCAGGTCGCCGACCTTGCCGACCTCCACCCCGGCGATCCGCACGAAGTTGCCGGACTTGAGCCCGGAGATGTTGGTGAACAGAGCCTGATAGCCGGTCCGGTCTTCGAACCGCAGCTGCCCGAACACCGCGATCAACGCGAACGTGAACAGCAGGCAGACCGCCGTGAAGATCCCGACCCGCAGCAGGATGCTGGAGAGTTTGCGTCTCATGGCGGCGGCTGCCCCCCGCGCCAGAAGTACCGCGGCGCTTCCGGCGGGTTTTTGGTGGTCGGGAACCAGTTGCCCCACCACGGGTTACCGACGGCTACGTTGGTGCGGATCTCGTTGGGCGCCGCGCCCCAGCCCGTGTCCGTGACCAGGGCGCGCACCGGGAAGTTCGCGCTCGGGTCGGGTAGCGACCCGCAGCTCGGCCGGCCGCCGGGCCCGCCGGTGGCGTTGACCTTCGGCAGGTGCTTCGGGTAGCGGTAGGGATCGTCACCGAAGAGCAGGGCCGCGTCGAGGATGACGGAATACCCGTTGCCGCCCAACGCGTCCCGGCCGCCGTGGTCGACGTACCACTGCGCACCTTGGAACAGGCAGGTGTAGGTCGGTGAGTACTTCTGCAGCAGCCCGATGGTGGGGTCGAGCAGGTTCATCGACTGCACGATGTTGGATTCGTTGTTCCCGATGACGTTGATGCCGGTTTGGCTCAATCCGATCGCCGACAGCAGCAGTGTGTCCAGCGACCGCTGATTCTCGGTGAGGGTGGTGCTGGTGGTGGACGCCGAGTCCAGGATGGACAGGATGTCGTGCGCCGCACCCGAATAGATGTCGGTGGTTTTGCCGAAAAGCCGCCAGTCCTTGGCAATGGTGTCCATGCGCGGGTTCACGGTGAGCAAGATGTCGTTGGCGTCGGTGATCGCCTGCCCGATCCGGTCCCCCTTGCCGCGCACGGATTGCGCGAAGGCCGACAGGATCGCGTTCAGCTTCGCCGGGTCGAGCGCCTGCACCACCGATTGCAAGTTTTCGAACACCGTGTTGACTTCCACCGTGACGTTGCGCGAGTGCAGCACCGCACCGGGTTTCAGTGGCGTGCGGCTGGGCTGGTCGGGGACGATCAGGTCCACGTACTTGGACCCGAACGCCGTGGTCGACTTGATCTCCGCCTCGAGGTTGCTCGGCAGGTACTTGAAGGCGTCGGGTTGGATCTTCAGCTGCAGCTGAGCCGCTTTCGCGTCGGTGCCGATGCCGGCGACCTGACCGATCTGCACGCCGCGCAGTTTCACCTTGGCGCCGTCCTCCATCACCAGTCCCGCGCGGTTGGACACCAGCGTGAGGGGAACGAAAGACTGGAACTTCCCGGAGAACGACCCGGCGGTCAGGGCGATCAGCCCACCCACGAGGAGGAACAGTGTGGGAGCCCACCAGATCGGGTCTATCCGGGTGCTGCGGGTCCGGTTCGTCTGCAGCGGCCCGCTCTGCCTGTGATTGCTCATCGGCTATCCCGACAGGTTGAAGTTGCCGGACTGCCCATACACGGACAGCGAAATCATCAGGCACACGAACGCCGTCACGATCATCGAGGACCGCACCGACCGTCCGACCGCCTCCCCCACGCCGGCGGGGCCGCCCGAGGCGGTGAAGCCGTAATAGGTGTGCACGACCATCACGCCCGTCGCCATCGTCAGCGCCGAAAGGAACGACCACATCAGGTCGTTCGGGCGCAGGAACGTGGCGAAATAGTGTTCGTAGACGCCTCGCGACTGGCCGTAGACCGAGATGGTGAGGAACTTGGCGGCGACGAACGACATGAGCACGGCGACCGCGTACAGGGGAATGACGACGAGGATGCCGGCGATGATGCGGGTGGACGCCAGGTAGGTGATTGCCCGGATGCCCATCACCTCCAGCGCGTCGATCTCCTCGTTGATGCGCATCGCCCCGAGCTGCGCCGTCGCGCCGGCGCCGATGGTGGCCGCCAACGCCAGGCCGGCCGTGCAGGGCGCGATCATCCGGACGTTCAGAAACGCCGACAGGAAGCCGGTCATCGCCTCGACACCGATGTTGGACAGGGTGTCGTAGCCCTGCACCGCGACCAGGGCGCCGGTGGTCAGCGTGAGAAAACCGATGATGCCGACGGTTCCACCGATGACGGCCA
>NZ_LZKC01000359.1:0-570 GCF_001672685.1 Mycobacterium sp. E2462 | reverse complement strand
CGGCCCCGGTGCTCGACGTGCTGGCCGGCCCGACGACGCCGGTCCAGATCTGGCCGTTGGGCTTCGAGGCGTCGCTGAACTTCACCTCGTAGTACGACGCGCTGCCGCTGATCCCGTTGGCGCCGGTGAGCGGGGTGGCGTCCTGGTTGATCCGGGTGCCCGGATACGGCATGAAGAACTCACCCATGTCCGAGCCGAGCCGCACCGCGGCCTTGGCGTTGTTCGGCTCGGCGCTGGCGTAGAGCTTCTGGTCCAGCCGGCCCATCACGATCCGGGTGTCGTTGGCGACCGGCGGGGGCTGATCGGGCGTGGGCGCCGGGCCGGTCGTCTTGCTGAGCAGGGCCGAACCGTAGTCGAGGTGCGAGGCGTCCGACTCGACCCAGCCGGGTGGAAGGACATAGCTGAAGCCCCCGACGGCGTTGTTGATGCGCCCGGCGTTCGGGTCCGGCGGCGGCGGGGGCAGCGGCAGCGCGTCGTACTACGAGGTGAAGTTCAGCGACGCCTCGAAGCCCAACGGCCAGATCTGGACCGGCGTCGTCGGGCCGGCCAGCACGTCGAGCACCGGGGCCG
>NZ_LZKC01000358.1:0-522 GCF_001672685.1 Mycobacterium sp. E2462 | reverse complement strand
GCCCGTCGCAATCCATGCGGGCGACCGACGTGCCGCCCAACCGGCTCGCGTCCCGATTTCCACCATCTCCTTCGGCACCAAGGGCGGCGAAATCGAGATGGACGGGCAGCGCGTCGCCGTGCCCGTCTCGACCGACCAGATGAGATCTGCACGCCCTCGTCCTTGGCCAGCCGCGCGGCGGTGAACACCCCGTCGTGCGGGTCGCTGGGGTTCGACGGTCGGTTCTCGCCGCCGTCGGAGAGCAGCACGATGCGGGCGGGTGGCGGCTTGTCGCCGCCGACCACCGCGGTGGCGCTGATCGCGTGCAGGGCGGTGAAAATGGCCTCGCCGGTGGCCGTGCTGTCCGCGAAGTCCAGCTTCTTCAGCGCCTCGATGGTCGCCTGGTGTTGGGGCGTCGGCGGGACCAGCAGATACGGCGTCCCGGAGAACGCCACCAGCCCCAGGTTGACGCCGGGCGTCAACTGGCCGGCGAACTGGGTGGCCGCTTCCTCGGCGGCCTTGAGCCGGTTGGGCGGCACGTCG
>NZ_LZKC01000357.1:0-21476 GCF_001672685.1 Mycobacterium sp. E2462 | reverse complement strand
CGGGGCGCAGCAGGGCCGGGTCGAGGATGTCGGGGCGGTTGGTGGCGGCGATCAGGATGACGCCGGCGCGGTCGCCGAAGCCATCCATCTCGACCAGCAACTGGTTCAGCGTCTGCTCGCGTTCGTCGTGCCCGCCGCCGAGGCCGGCGCCGCGCTGGCGCCCCACGGCGTCGATCTCGTCGACGAAGATGATGCAGGGGCTGTTCTGCTTGGCCTGCTCGAACAGGTCGCGCACCCGCGAGGCGCCCACACCCACGAACATCTCGACGAAGTCCGAGCCCGAGATGGTGAAGAACGGCACCCCCGCTTCGCCGGCGACCGCGCGGGCCAGCAACGTCTTGCCGGTGCCCGGCGGGCCGTAGAGCAGCACGCCCTTGGGGATCTTGGCGCCCAGCGCCTGGTAGCGGCTGGGGTTTTGCAGGAAATCCTTGATCTCGTAGAGCTCCTCGACCGCCTCGTCGACGCCGGCGACGTCGGCGAACGTGGTCTTGGGCATGTCCTTGGAGAGCTGTTTGGCCCGCGACTTGCCGAAGCCGAAGCCCATCCGGGCGCCGCCCTGCATGCGGGAGAACATCACGAAGAGCCCGACCAGCAGCAGCAGCGGCAACACGTAGACCAGCAGCTCGCCCAGGATGCTGCCCTGGTTCACCACGGTGCTGACCTTGGCGTTCTTGTCGTTCAGCGCGTTGAAAAGGTCGACGGCGTACCCGCTGGGGTATTTCGTGATGACCTTGTCGGAATTGTCGGTGTCACCGTTGGCCTTCTTCAAGGTCAACCGCAACTGCTGCTCGCGATCGTCGATTTGCGCGCTCTTGACGTTGTCGCCCCGAATCTGGGACATCGCGACGGAGGTGTCGACGGGCTTGTAGCCGCGGGTGTCGTCACTGAAGTAGAAGAACGACCAACCGAGCAGCACCACGACGGCGATCACCGCGATGGTGCGAATAACATTTTTCCGGTTCATCAATCATCGGCCTTTGTGGCCAGGTCCTTCCCCGATATACACGCCGCTGGATAGTCCAATTTACCGCCCGTGGCGAGTGCGAGCTCGGCCGCGCCGGGCGAAGCGGCTCGCCACCGTCCGCACGGGGCCGAGTGCGAGCTCGGCCGCGCCGGGCGAAGCGGCTCGCCACCGTCCGCAATAGACAACGAGCGGTGGTTCCCGTCGGGCGCCGGCGCGACGCCCGGCCTCACCGGCCTCACTCGTAGTAGCGCGCCTCGACGACGTTGCCGTCCGGATCGGTGAAGTAGAAGCCGTGCGGCGCCCACCCGCGGGCCCCGAAGGTCGGGCTCAGGCGGGCGCTGGTGTCCACGCCCTCGGCGCGCAGGCGCCGGTCCAGTTCCTCGTACTCGGCCTTCGACATCGCCAGGCACAGGTGGTTGACCGGATGACCGGCGCTGCCCGTGGTGTGGGTCAAGGCGTCCGTGGCGGCGGCGCTGTGCACCGGCGACAGATCGATGACGGAGTCGGCGGACACCCGCACACTGGGGAAGGGCGCCTGCCCGGCCTCAAATTCGGCGAACCGGACTGGCTCCAACCCGACCACCCGCGTGTAGAAGTCCATGGCCGCCCGCGGATCCCTCGTCCACAGCACGACGTGGTCCAGCCGCGTCACCGCTCGCTCCCGCCTGTCGCCCCAGCCACCGCATCCCACGCTATGCCCGGCGGCGGCGTCGGGCCCTTCTCTGTGGGCACCCGTTGTGCTTTGGTGACAGGGTGCCCACGTCGACCGAACGGTTAGTAGACACCAACGGCGTACGGCTGCGCGTGATCGAAGCGGGGGACCGCGGCGCACCCGTCGTCATCCTGGCCCACGGCTTTCCCGAGCTGGCGTACTCCTGGCGGCACCAAATCCCGGTCCTCGCCGACGCCGGCTACCACGTGCTGGCGCCCGACCAACGCGGCTACGGCGGCTCCTCGCGCCCGGAGGCCGTGGCGGCCTACGACATCCACGAGCTGACCGCCGACTTGGTCGGGTTGCTCGACGACGTCGGCGCGCAGCGGGCCGTGTGGGTGGGCCACGACTGGGGCGCGGCCGTGGTGTGGAACGCCCCGCTGCTGCACCCCGACCGCGTCGCGGCGGTCGCCGCGATGAGCGTGCCCGCGGTGCCGCGGCCCCGCAGCGCGCCCACCGCGGCGTGGCGCAAGACGTTCGGCGAGCACTTCTTCTACATCCTGTACTTCCAGGAGCCCGGCGTCGCCGACGCTGAGCTGAACGCCGATCCGGCGCGCGTGCTGCGCCGCATGATGGGCGGGTTGCAGACCTCCGGGGACAAGAGGGCGGCGCTGCGGATGGTGGCGCCCGGCCCCGAGGGGTTCATCGAGCGCCTGCCCGAACCCGACGGGCTGCCGGACTGGATCAGCCAAGCCGAACTCGACCACTACGTCGCCGAGTTCTCCCGGACGGGTTTCACCGGCGGATTGAACTGGTATCGCAATTTCGACCGCAACTGGGAGACCACGCCGGAACTCGACGGCGCGAAGATTTCGGTGCCGTGCCTGTTCATGGGCGGGACGGCGGACCCGGTGCTGTCCTTCACCCGGCCCGATCGCGCCGCGGAGGTGATCTCCGGCCCGTATCGCCAGGTGCTGGTGGACGGCGCGGGACACTGGCTGCAGCAAGAACGCCCCGACGAGGTGAATGCGACCCTGTTGGAGTTCCTCGACGGACTGGATCTGCGATGAGCGCCCCCCTGAACTTCGGCGTCTTCATCACCCCGTTCCACCCGATCGGCCAATCCCCCACCGTCGCATTGCAATACGACATGGACCGCGTGGTCGCGCTGGACCGTTTGGGCTTCGACGAGGCGTGGTTCGGCGAACACCACTCGGGCGGCTACGAGCTGATCGCCTGCCCGGAGGTGTTCATCGCGGCCGCGGCGGAACGAACCAGGCACATCCGGCTTGGCACCGGGGTGGTGTCGCTGCCCTACCACCACCCGTTGATGGTGGCCGACCGCTGGGTCCTGCTGGACCACCTCACGCGGGGACGGGTCATGTTCGGCGCCGGCCCCGGCGCGCTGCCCTCGGACGCGTACATGATGGGCATCGACCCCGTCGAACAGCGGCGGATGATGCACGAATCCCTGGAGGCCATTCTGGCGCTGTTCCGCGCGGGACCCACCGAGCGGATCGACCGCCACTCGGACTGGTTCACGTTGCGCGACGCGCAGCTGCATATCCGGCCCTACACCTGGCCGTATCCCGAGATTTCCACGGCCGCAATGATTTCGCCGTCGGGCCCGCGGCTGGCCGGCGCGCTCGGCACGTCGTTGCTGTCGCTGTCGATGTCGGTGCCCGGCGGTTACGCGGCGCTGGAGACCACCTGGGACGTGGTGCGGGAGCAGGCCGCCAAAGTCGGCCGCGCCGAACCGGACCGCTCCGACTGGCGCGTGCTGTCCATCATGCACATCGCCGACAGCCGCGCGCAGGCCATCCGCGATTGCACCTACGGGCTGCACGACTTCGCCAACTACTTCGGCGCCGCCGGCTTCGTTCCGCTGTCGAACACGGTGGAGGGCAGCCAAACTCCCGAGGAGTTCGTCGAAGACTATGCGGCCAAAGGCAATTGCTGCATTGGGACGCCTGAGGACGCCATCGCGCACATCGAAGACCTGCAGCGGCGCTCGGGCGGTTTCGGAACGCTGCTCCTGCTCGGCCACGACTGGGCGTCTCCCGAAGCCACCTACCACTGCTATGACTTGTTGGCGCGCAAGGTGATTCCGCACTTCAAGGGCCAGCTTGCGGCGGCCCGTTCCTCTCACGAGTGGGCCAAGGCCAAGCGCGACCAACTGTTGGGCCGCGCCGGCGAGGCCGTAGTCAAGGCCATCACCGAGCACGTCGGCGAACAGCAGGACCGCTGATGCGCGCCGCGGTGTTGCGTGACGGCCGGATGGTGCACCGCGACGACGTCCCCGACCCCATCCCCCAGGCCGGTCAGGTGTTGGTCGCGGTGCGTGCGTGTGGGATCTGCGGCTCGGATCTGCACTTCGCGGCCCACGGCGCGCAGGTGCTGGCCATGAGCGACAAGGTGGGCGGCGCCGGCGGGATGGACGTCGATCTGCGCCGCGACGTCTTCATGGGCCACGAATTCAGCGCCGAGGTGCTCGAGGCGGGGCCCGACACCGAAGCGCCGTCCCCCGGCACGCTCGTCACCTCGTTGCCGATCCTGTTGTCCGGCAACAGATTCGAACCTATCGTCTACAGCAACAGCACCATCGGTGGCTACGCCGAGCGGATGCTGCTGTCGGCGCCGCTGTTGTTGCCGATCCCCAACGGCCTGGACCTCCAGCACGCGGCGTTGACCGAGCCGATGGCCGTCGGACTGCACGCCGTGAACAAGTCCAACATCGCACCTGGCGAGATGGCGCTGGTGCTGGGCTGCGGACCGATCGGCATCGCCATCGTGGCGGCGCTGCGCGCGCGGGGCGTGCAAACCATTGTGGCGGCTGACTTCTCGCCGAGACGACGCGAGCTCGCGTCCGCCATGGGAGCCCACCAAACCTTGGACGCGGCACAGGGCTCCCCCTTCGATTCGGTGAAGCCCGCCGTGGTGTTCGAGGCCGTCGGCGTCCCGGGGGTTATCGACGACGTGCTGCTACGGGCCCGGCCGGGCACCCGACTGGTCGTCGCGGGCGTGTGCATGGAGCCCGACACCGTGCACCCCTTCTTCGCGATCGCCAAGGAGATCAGCGTGCAGTTCGTGCTCGCCTACTCACCCGAGGAGTTCGCCGACTCGCTGCGCGCCCTCGCCGAGGGTGACATCGACGTCGCGCCGCTGATCACCGGCGAGGTCGGGCTCGACGGCGTCGGTGCGGCCTTCGACGACCTCGCCGATCCCGAGCGGCACTGCAAGATCCTCGTGACGCCCTGATCTTCTCGCGAGGTTGTCGGACACCCTCGCTATTCTCGAACCTATGTTCGAATGGGTGCCGGACCAGGTGGCGGTCCGTGAGCTGTCGCCCGCGGCCTTGGTCGCGGTCATCGAATCGTCGCACCGGCAGGAATCGGTCCTGGTGGCGCGGCGCCTGGGCGCGGTGGCGGCGCTGCTGCGCCGCCGGACGGCCGCTGCCGAGCTGCGCGAGGAACGGCTCGCCCACGCGCAGATCGATGCGTTCGACCAGACGGCCGCCGAGGTGGCCGCCGCCATGAACCTCTCCCCCGCGGGGGCCGGCTACCTGGTGTCGCACGCCGAGGCGCTGGATACGCGGCTGCCCGAGGTGGCAGCGCTCCTTGCCGAGGGCAAGACCGATTGGCGCACGGTGCGATTGGTGATCACCCGAACGGACCTGGTCACCGACGCCGAACTGGTCGCCAAGCTGGACCGGTCGTTGGCCGCGCGCATCGGCAGCTGGCACGGCTGGTCGCGGCAGCGGATCGTCAACGCGGTCGACGCGGCGGTCCGGGTGGTCGATCCCGACGGCGCACGCGAACGCCGGGCGGCCGCCGACGAGGGACGCCACATCGCGATCACGGCCGCCGACAATGGCATGGCCGAGATTCACGGATCGGTCGCCGCGGCAGCCGCGGCGGCATTCGACCGGCGGCTCTCCCAACTCGCCACGCAGGTGTGCTCGGCGGACCCCCGGACCTTCGATCAACGCCGGGCCGACGCGCTGTCCGCGCTGACCGAGGGCCGCACGCTCGTGTGCACCTGCGGCCAAACCCGTTGCGCCGCTTTCCCCGTCGATCGCGCTCCCACGGCAGCGGCGGCTCACGTGGTGATCAACGTGGTCGCCACCGACCAGACGGTGTACGGCGGTGGCGCGGCGCCGGGCTATCTGCACGGCCACGGCGTGATCGACGCCGAGCAGGTGCGGCAACTGGCCGCCGCCGCGTCGGTGCTCATCGCCGACCCGACGACGAGCCCGGCCGAGGCGCTGCGCTATCAGCCGTCCGCCGCGCTGGAGCGCGCCGTCCGCAGTCGCGATCTGACCTGCCGCTTCCCCGGCTGCGGCCGGTCGGCCATGGTGTGCGACATCGACCACACCATCCCGTTCAACCACCGGAGTCCGGCGGACGGCGGCTTGACCGTCGCCGGCAACCTCAAATGCCTGTGCCGTCAACATCATCGGCTCAAGACCTTCGGCGGCTGGCGCGATGCACAACTCGCCGACGGCACCGTCGTCTGGACGTCACCGACCGGCAGGACCTATCGGACGGCGCCCGCCGGCGCGGACCTGTTCCCGCAGGTTCCGCCCTGCGCCGCGCCGACGCCCGTGAGGAAGAGCAGGGCGCGGCAGCGCAGCGCGCGCATCGCGCAGGAACGCCGGCACAACCGTACCCAGCGCCCCCTCAACGAGGCACGGCGCCGGTTGGAACAGGCCCGCGCCGACGAGATCGCGGCCCGCAAGCATCGAAACCGCATGCGCGACATGCTTTTTCTCTTCAAAGGCGGACCCAGCACCAGCCCGTTCTGCACCTGGGTGAACGACCCCAAGGAGCCCGAGGAGTTGCCGCCGGACTGGGCGCCCGACGAACCCGACCTTGTGCCCTTGCCCGACGACCCGCCCTTTTGATTCGTTCGACTCCAGTTCAACCGCCCGCGGGTGGTTGAGCGATGACGGTCGGCTTGAAGCCGTACCGCGGCGCGACCAGGTGGGCCGCCGCGCTGCGGCCCACCCCGCCGACCGGTGTCATCGGCACCCCGCCCACCGCATTAGTGACGGGCTCGGCCGCTCCCGGCGTGCCGATCCCGTTCAGCGCCAAGGTGACCGGAGGTGCCGTGGGGGCCGCGCCCGCCCATCCCGCCGGTACTGACAGCCCACCGATCGACGCCGCCTTGCCGACGGCTCCGCCGATCGAGCCGATTGGCCCCAGTCCGGCGCCCGAGACTATGGGTAACGCCGCCTCAGCGGCCTTGGCGGCGGTTTCTGATGCGGACTTCGCGGCGGGCATTGCGCCCTGGGCGATTCCTTGGATGTCTTTGAATGCCGTCGTGAAAAGCCGTGTCGGCGAGATCAATCGGATGAACGCGTCGAAGGGCGTGCTGGCGTCCAAGTTTTGGGACCCGGTCAAACCCTCCAACAGGTCGCCCAGCGGGCCCCCGACGACGATGCCGTCACCCTCGGGATTCAGGCTGATCCCACCGAAGGACAGGGTCGGATTGGCGGACGCGCGAGTGGTCGTCGGCCCGACCAGCGAAGCCAACGTCTGGGGCACGGCATCGAGCGCCTGCGCGCCGCCACTTTCACCGGCACCGGCCGCCTTCGCCACCGCCGCCGCCTGACTCGCAACCCCACCCGGATTCGTCGCTGGCACCGCCGGCGCGAGCGGTGGCAGCCGCGCCGCCACCGCGGATGTGGCCGCATATCCGTACATCGCCGCCGCGTCCTGCGCCCACATGTCGCCGTATTGCGCCTCGGTGGCCGCTATCGCGGCCGTGTTCTGGCCGAGGACATTCGTCGCCAGCAGCTCGGCGAGCAGTGCCCGGTTCGCCGCGATCACCGGCGGCGGCACCGTCTCGGCGAACGCGTCCTCGTAGGCTCTGACCGCGGTCATCACCGCGGCGGCACACTGTTCCGCCTGCCCGGCGGTGTCGCGAAGCCAGACCGCCTGCGGCGTGGCCGCCGCCACCATGGCCGCTGCGGCCGGTCCCCGCCACGGACCGGCCCCCAGAGAGGCGATCGCCGACGCGAAAGCTGATGCCGCGAACTCCAACTCCGCGGACAGCTCATTCCAGGCCGCCGCGGCGCTCAACAACGGCCCCGAGCCGGGTCCGGCATACATCAGCGCGGAGTTGATCTCCGGCGGTAACTGAGCGAAATCGAGCATCGTTCTTGACTCAACCGAGCGCGGCGGCGTTGGCGAGCTCTGTGGCGGCGTACGAGCCGGCGCTTACGCCCAATGTCGTCGCCAGCTGGTCTCGCACCGTCGCCGCTTCAGCGCTCAGCTCGTGAAACAACCGTGCATGCCAAGAGAATTGCGCAGCGGTCAGTATCGACACCACGTCGGCGGCGGCGGGAACCACGCCGGTCGTTGGCACTGAAAGCGTGCAAGACGCTTCCCGCAGAACGGCATTGATGCCGAGCAGCTGATCGGCGACCGCGTCGAGCACCACCGGCTGAGTCGACAGAATAGACATTCACCCTCCCCACATTCCCTGCAAGCAGACCATTTCAGCATCGACCGGTGACCCGGACGACTGGCCACGTTAGGGAGCCGGATCCTCAAATGACAGGACGGGCGACGCCAATTCATGGCGGGGTCACCGACTGTTCACTTAGCTGGACGTTGATGTCGCCAGATATGAGAGCACTATGAAAGATGTTGCAGTCCAATATGTTTAGGTCTTGCATGAACACATATGCGGTCCATAAATTTCACCGCGAGAGGTTTGCCACGTATAGGACCCCGCGGGTGCCGGGCATGGACGGCGGTGCAGCGGGCCTTGCGACCACGCCGCGTCGCCTCATCGCGCATCCCCCGACCGGCTAGGGTGCCAGGCATGCCGGCCGCACCGCACGCCCCACGTCCGTCCCGCACGTCGCTCGCCGCGGTCGCCGTCGGGCTGGCGGTCGCGGTGTCGGGCTGCGACGCGCACCCGGCGCCCAGCCCGGGCGCCAACCCGCAGCAGGTCACCGTCGTCGGCCAAGGCCAAGTTCAGGGCGCGCCGGACACCCTGACCGCCGACGTCGGCATCGAGTTCACGGCGCCCGACGTCACCGCCGCCATGAACCAGACCAACGACCGCCAGCAGGCGGTGATCAACGCGTTGACCGGCGCCGGCATCGACCACAAAGACATCAGCACCACCGACGTCACCCTGCAGCCGCAATACAGCAACCCCGAACCCAACGGCACCGCCGCCATCACCGGTTACCGGGCCACCAACACCATCGCCGTCAAGATCCATCCGCCCGACGCCGCCTCACGGTCGCTGGCCCTCATCGTCGGCACCGGGGGCGACGCCACCCGGATCCGGTCGGTCAGCTACTCGATCGCCGACGACTCGCAGCTGGTGAAGGACGCCCGCGCGCGGGCTTTCAACGACGCCAAGAGCCGCGCCGAACAGTACGCCCAGCTGTCCGGGCTGCGGCTGGGGCGGGTGCTGACGATCTCGGAGGCAACGGGCAACGCACCGACCACGGCGGCGCCGAAGGCGATGCCCACCGCGGTGCCCCTCGAACCCGGCCAGCAGACCGTCAGCTTCTCGGTGACGGCGGCCTGGGAGCTGGATTAGGGCTACTGCTGGTACACCCGGGGGTCCAGCGTGCCGATGTAGGACAGGTCGCGGTAGCGCTCGTCCCAGTCCAGGCCGTAGCCCACTACAAAGTCGTTGGGGATGTCGAAGCCGACGTAGGAGATCTCGACGTTGGCGCCCTTGGCGTCGGGCTTGCGCAGCAGTGTGCACACCCGCAGCGACCGCGGGTGCCGGCTGGACAGGTTGCGCAGCAACCACGACAGCGTCAGGCCCGAGTCGACGACGTCCTCCACGATCAACACGTCGCGGCCCTCGATGTCGCGGTCCAAGTCTTTGAGGATGCGCACGACGCCCGACGACGACGTCGAGCTCCCGTAGGAGCTGACCGCCATGAACTCGAACTGGGTCGGCACCGGAATCGCGCGGGCCAGATCGGTGACAAAGATCACAGCGCCCTTGAGGACCGTGATCAGCAGCAGATCCTGACCGGTCTCGGCCGCGGCGTTGCGATAGGTGTCGCCGATCTCCTTGCCCAGCTCGTGGATTCGGGCCTGGATCTGCTCGGTGGTGAGCAGGACGGATTTGATGTCCCCGGGGTACAGCTCCACGGGTTCGGCGGGGGTGATCGCCGGGGAGATCTGGGCCACGCCCCACAGCGTGCCACGCCGACGCGCCAATAACCAACGGCAGCCCCGGGATTGCGCCTAGCGAATCGGGTTGCGCACCGGCTCGCGCCACATCGTCAGCACGTCGTCGCGTCGCCCCGCGACCAACCGCTCGTCGCGCAACGAGGAGCCCACCGCGACCCCGCCCTGCCCGCGCCAAGCGGTGACGAGGGCGTCGACGGCGCGGATCTGCTTGTCGGTCAGGCCGGTCGCCCCACCCACGAGCAGCCAGGCGCGAATCACCCGCCGCCGCACCGGTCCGGGCAGCGCCGCCAACGCCGGCACCGCCAGCCCCGCGGCCGCCTTCGCGCCGGGCAGCGCCTCGGCGGCCAGCGCGTCGATCAGCTCCGTGTCCTCGCGCAGCGCCGTCGCGGTGCGGGCCAGCGCCTCGGCGACCCCGCCGCCCAGCACGTCCTCCAGCAGCGGCAGCGCCTCGTGGCGCAGGCGCGCCCGGGTGAAGCGCGGGTCGGCGTTGTGCGGGTCCTGCCACGCGGCCAGGCCGAGCTCCCGGCACGCCTCGTGCGTCACGGCGCGCCGCACCCCCAGCAACGGGCGGCACCACGGCGGGTCGTAGGGCCGCATCCCGGCGATCGAGCGCACGCCGGACCCGCGGCCCAGGCCGAGCAACACCGTCTCCGCCTGGTCGTCGAGGGTGTGGCCCAGCAGCACCGGCCCGCCCTGGTAGGCGGCCAGCGCGGCGTAACGCGCGGCCCGCGCGGCCGCCTCGGGGCCACCCTCGGAGCCGACGCGCACCCGAATCACCTGAGCGGCAACGCATCCCAGGGCGACGGCCTGGACGCGGGCGGTCTCGGCGACGGCGGCCGAATCGGCCTGCAGCCCGTGGTCCACGACGAGCGCGGTGGTGGGCCGCAGCGGGGCCGCCACCGCCGTCAGCGCCAGGGAATCGGGGCCGCCGGACAGGGCCACCCCCCAGCCTTCACCCCCACCGTCGATGCCGCCGAGATGCGTCGCGGTGAAGGCCTCGACGGCCGAGCGGAGCCGGCCTACAGCACCCTGTCGATCCACCGCTGAGGCTCTTCGATCTCCGCGGGCAGCGGCAAGGTTTGCGGACCGCTCCACACGGCGTTGAACCGGTCCATGCCGACCCGGCCCACCACGTGGTCGACGAACGCCTTGCCCCGGGTGTACTGGTTCAGCTTGGCGTCGAGCCCGAGCAGCGCCCGCAGCAGCCGCTGCAGCGGGGGTTGCTTGCGGTGCCGCCGCTCGTCGAACCGGCGCCGGATGGTGGCCACCGACGGCACGGCCATCGGGCCCACGGCGTCCATGACGTGGTCGGCGTGCCCCTCCAGCAGGGTGCCCAGCACCAGCAGCTGGTCGAGCGCGCGGCGCTGCGGCTCGGACTGCACGGCCCGCACCAGCCCGAGGATCCCCGACGACCCGCCGTCGGGCGTCTCGTGGCCCCGGGTGCGGACGTATTCCGCGAGCCGGCCGGCCACCTGACCGAGGTCGTCGCCGGCGTCCCGGGTCAACACGCCCAGCGCCTCGGACATGTAGTCCGGCAGCCACGGGTTGGCGGTGAACTGGACGCGGTGGGTGACCTCGTGCAGGCAGACCCACAACCGGAAGTCGGCGGGTTCGATGCGCAGCTGCCGCTCGACGGCGATGACGTTGGGATACACCAGCAGCAGGCAGCCCTGCTTGGCGGCCGCGAACGGGTCGTACTGCCCGAGGATGCCCGACGACACGTAGGCCAGCACGGCACCCGTCTGCGCGCCGGTCACGCGGCCGGTGAGGAAGCCGCGCGGTTTCTCCGCGCCGTTCATCATCAGCCGCATCGATTCGGCCGCCGCCGCTATCCAGGCGGGCCGGTCGACGACGCGGGCGGCCGGCACCGCCCCGCTGGTGACCAGGCCGGTGACGTCGCGCACCAGCGGCTCGGCCTTGGCGGCAGCCCCGCTGAGCTCATCGATCACCTGGCGCCGGGTGTAGTCGCTGGACGGCGGTCCGGGCCGGGCCAGCCGCCGGCCGACGGTGGCGGCGAACCCCCAGTCGACCGCCGCGCCGAGGGTCAGCTCCGACGTTGGGGTCATGCGCAACCACAGAACCACAGCTTGGTGGCCAGCGCATCCATGACGTTGCGGCCGGTCGGTCCGGCGGCGTTGGAGATGAAGGCGAAGGTCAGCACCCGCCCGCTGCGGTCGGTCAGGACACCGGCCAGCGCGTTGATGGCGGTGAGGGAGCCGGTCTTGGCGCGCAGCCAGCCCGCCGGGCCCTGGGTGGTGGACGCGTCGGTGAACCGGTCGGCCAGCGTCCCGCTGCCGGCGGCGATCGGGAGCAGGTCCAACAGCGCCCGCAACGACGGCTGGTCCGGCCCGGCGGCGGCCTGCAGGACGCCGTCGAGCGTCTTGGCGGTCAACCGGTCGTCGACCGAGAGCCCGCTGGAGTCCAGCAGGGCCGCCCCGGTGGTGTCGACGTGGGCGGTGCTCAGCCGGTTGGTCACCGCGTCGGCGGCCCCGGCGAAGCTGCGCGGCCGATTGATCGCCGCCGCCACCTCGCGGGCGATGCATTCGGCCATCACGTTGTCGGAATGGTCCATCATCTGGGACAGCCGGGTGACCAGGGGCGCCGACTGCACGACGGCCAGCTGGCGGGCGCCCGACGGCGCGGTCGCGACGGTGACCGCGGCGGGGTCAAGCCCGAGGGCCTTGGCGAGCTCGCGGCCGGCGTCGAGCGCCGGCGTCCGCGACCGCCGCGAGTTGACCGTGGTCGGCTGGATGCGCCCGGCGTCGATCATCGCCGACTCGATGGGGGCGATGTCGCCGTTGTCGACGTCGGCGGCGTCCCAGCCCTGCGCCATGGTCGGCCCGCTGAACGCCGACGTGTCGACCTGCACCGCGGTGGGCGTCACGCCGCTGCGGCGGATCTGTTCGACCAGGTCGCTGATCCGCCCGGCCCCGCGGTACCAGGTGTCCACGCCCGGCGGCGCCGCCGACAGCGTCGGGTCCCCCGCGCCGACCAGCACGACCGGCCCCTGCGCGTTCGAGGAGCCGGCGACCACCCGGGTGCTGATGCGGGTCTGGCGGTCCAGCGTCAGCAGGGCCGCGGCGGCCGTCAGGACCTTGTTCGTCGACGCCGGCACCAGCGGCATGTCGTCCGCGACCTGCCAGAGCTCCTTGCCGGTGATGGCGTCGGTGATCCGCCCGCCCAGCCGGCCCAGGTTCGGGTCGGCGGCCACGGCGGACAGGGCGGTGGCCACCCCGGCGGCGCTGGGCGTCTCGGCGGTGTCGGAGACGGGAACCACGCCCGGCTTCACCGGCTGCGCGCGCGGCGGCGGGATGGGCGCGTGCGCGGCGCTGCCCCCATGCCCAGCCGAGGTGAAGAACGTCGCCGCCGCCACCACGGCGGCGACGAACGCCAGCACGGCCAACCCGACGAACACATGGGTGGATTTTTGCCAGCGAGTGGGACCCATCGCTCTCCTGACTGTCTGATCCCATTCTGCCGAATCGGCCGCACCGGGCTCGACTAGGGTGTAGCAGAACAGAACTGGTGAGCCTATCCAGCAAAGGAGCCGACGCGGTGGAATTCGACGTGACCATCGAGATCCCGAAGGGCCAGCGCAACAAGTACGAGGTCGATCACGAGACCGGCCGGGTGCGTCTGGATCGCTACCTCTACACCTCGATGGCCTACCCGACCGACTACGGCTTCATCGAAGACACCCTCGGCGAGGACGGCGACCCGCTGGACGCGCTGGTGCTGCTGCCGCAGTCGGTGTTCCCCGGCGTCATCGTGGAGGCCCGGCCGGTCGGGATGTTCCGGATGACCGACGAGGCCGGCGGCGACGACAAGGTGCTGTGCGTGCCCGCCGGCGACCACCGGTGGGACCACATCCAGGACATCGGCGACGTCGCCGAGTCGGAGTTGGACGCGATCAAGCACTTCTTCGTGCACTACAAGGACCTCGAGCCGGGCAAGTTCGTCAAGGCCGCCGACTGGGTGGGCCGCGAAGACGCCGAAGCCGAGGTGCAGCGGTCGGTGGAGCGATTCAAGGCCGAGGGGCACTGACCCGTTCGGCGCGCCGGTTGCGCAGCACGCTCCAGGCCAACGCCGCGCTGATGAAGACGACACCGACCGAGGCGGTGATCGGCTCGGGCACCTCGTAGCGCGGGTCGATGGAGAACAGCATGATCACGGCCAGCGCCCCGATCGCCCAGTGCGCGCCGTGCTCGAGGTACACGTACCGGTCCAGGGCCTCCTGCCGGACGAGGTAGATGGTGATGGACCGCACGAACAGCGAGCCGACCACGCCGAGGCCCAGGGCGATGACGATGGGGTCCGACGTGATCGCGAACGCCCCGGTGACGCCGTCGAACGAGAACGCCGCGTCGAGTACCTCGAGGTAGACGAACAGCATCAGGCCGGCCCTGCCGACCGCGGTGCCCGACGTTGCGGTCTCGAGGTCCGACGAGCGGAACACCCGGCTCAGGCCGTTGACCGTCAGGTAGGTCACCAACCCCAGCAGGCCGGCGGTGAGCACCGTGGCGCGCTCGTCCGCGGAATGCGTGAGTTGCGTGCCGGCCCCGACCAGCGCGACGCCGGCGACCACCACCGACACCTGACCCAGCCGGCCGACGCGGGCGAACGGCACCTCGATCCACTTGAGCCATTTGATGTCCCGGTCGTAGAAGACGAACTCGAGGAACAGCATCAACAGGAAGATCCCGCCGAACGCGGCGATCTGCGGGTGGGCGGCCACCACCAGCTTCTCGTAGCTGGGTGAGCCGTCGGGGAAGGTCAGCGCGCCGTTCGCCGGCGGGTGCAGCGCCAACTCCATGGCGCGCAGCGGCGCGATGCTCGCGGACGCCCAGACGATCAGCAGCGGGAACACCAGCCGCATCCCGAACACCGCGATGAGGATGCCGACGGTGAGGAACATCCGGCGCCAGAACGGGCTCATCCGCTTGAGCACCCCGGCGTTGACGATCGCATTGTCGAACGACAACGACACCTCGAGGGTGGCCAGGACCAGCAACAGGAACAGGTCCTTCACGCCGCCGTAGGCGTAGCCGGCCGCCAGCGCGATCGCCGTGCACAGCAACGAGATCCCGAACGTGCGCAACACGGTCATGCGGCCCTTTCGACAGCCGCCCACGATAGCGAAGCCGGTCATCGCCGCGGGTCGGCGGCCACGCACACTTACTATCTTCAAATTGTGGCGATACGTCGGGGCCGTCGGCCGAAAGCGCGGCCCCGATGACCGAAGTCGGCGCCTCCCGCGGGCCCGTCGCGCGGGGCAGCGTGGCCCGGGTGGGCACCGCCACCGCCGTCACGGCGCTGTGCGGTTACGCGGTGATCTACCTGGCCGCCCGCGACCTGGCGCCCGCCGGCTTCTCGGTGTTCGGGGTCTTCTGGGGGGCGTTCGGGCTGGTCACGGGCGCCGCCAACGGCCTGTTGCAGGAGACCACGCGGGAGATCCGCTCGACCCGGCACCTCAGCGAGGTCGCCGCCCTCGCGGTGCCCGACCGGCCGCGGACCCACCCGCTGCGGGTCGCCGGCCTGGTGGGCCTGGCCGCCGCGGTGGTGATCGCCGGCAGCTCGCCGTTGTGGGGCGGGCGGGTGTTCGTCGAGCACCGCTGGCTGTCGGTCGTCCTGCTCAGCGTCGGGCTGGCCGGATTCTGCGTGCACGCGACCCTGCTGGGCATGCTGGCCGGCACCGACCAGTGGACCCGCTATGGCGCGCTGATGGTCACCGACGCGGTCATCCGGGTCGCGGTCGCCGCGACCACCGTGGTGCTGGGCTGGCGACTGGTGGGCTTTTTGTGGGCGACGGTAGCCGGGGCGGTCGCCTGGTTGCTGCTGCTGGCGGCCTCGCCCGCGGCCCGCGCCACCGCCCGGCTGCCGGCGCCGGGCAGCACCGCGACCTTCCTGCGCGGCGCCGCGCACTCGATCACGGCGGCCGGCGCCAGCGCGATCCTGGTGATGGGCTTCCCGGTGTTGCTGAAGCTGACCAGCGCCGAGCTGGGCCCGCAGGGCGGCGTGATCATCCTGGCGGTGACACTGACCCGGGCGCCCCTGCTGGTCCCGCTGACGGCCATGCAGGGCAACCTCATCGCGCACTTCGTCGACGAGCGCAGCCACCGGGTTCGGGCCCTGCTCGCACCGGCGGCCATCGTCGGCGGCATCGGCGGGCTCGGGGTGCTGGCGGCCGGCGTGCTGGGCCCGTGGTTGCTGCGGGTCGGTTTCGGGCAGCAGTACCAGGCGAGCAGCGCGCTGCTGGCCTGGCTGACGGCGGCGGCGGTGGCGATCGCGATGCTCACGCTGACCGGGGCCGCCGCGGTGGCCGCCGCGCTGCATCGCGCCTACGCGCTGGGGTGGGTCGGGGCCACGGTGGCGTCGGGGCTGCTGCTGTTGTTACCGCTGCCCCTGGAGAGCCGGACGGTCATCGGACTGCTGTGCGGCCCGGTCGTGGGAATCGGCGTCCATCTGGCGGCCCTGTCGCGCGCCGCGCGCCCAACCGCCGGTTGACCCCGTGGTCAGCGGGTATCTTGTGGGCTCAAATGGGCACTGATTCGGGCTACCCAGGCGTGTGGATCGTCGTACCCGCTTTCAACGAAGCCGCCGTCATCGGCGAGGTCGTCGCCGAGGTGCGGTCGGTGTTCGACAACGTCGTCTGCGTGGACGACGGCAGCGCCGACGACACCGGCGACATCGCGCTGCGGGCCGGCGCGCACCTGGTCCGGCACCCCATCAACCTGGGGCAGGGGGCGGCGATCCAGACCGGCGTCGAGTACGCCCGCGCGCAGCCCGGCGCGCAGGTGTTCGCCACGTTCGACGCCGACGGCCAGCACCGCGTCAAGGACGTCACCACCATGATCGACCGGCTGCGCCGCGGCGACGTCGACGTCGTCATCGGCACCCGGTTCGGGGCGCAGCCCAGCGCCCGCCCGCCGCTGGTCAAGCGCATCGTGCTGCAGACCGCCGCGCGGCTGAGCCGGCGCGGTCGCCGACTGGGCCTCACCGACACCAACAACGGCCTGCGGGTGTTCAACAAGAAGGTCGCCGACGGGCTGGACATCACGATGAGCGGGATGAGCCACGCCAACGAATTCATCATGCTGATCGACGAGAACGGTTGGCGCGTCGCGGAAGAGCCGGTCGAGGTGTTGTATACGGAGTACTCGAGGTCGAAGGGTCAGCCGCTACTCAACGGCGTCAACATCATCTTCGACGGGTTCCTGCGAGGGAGGACTTCACGATGAACTGGATCCAGGTGCTGCTAATCGGCGCGATCGTGGCGCTGCTGGTGTACCTGTTGCGGTCGCGCCGCAACGCGCGGTCGCGGGCCTGGGTCAAGGTCGGCTACGTCGTCTTCGTGCTCGGCGGCATCTACGCCGTGCTGCGCCCCGACGACACCACGGTGGTGGCGCACTGGTTCGGGGTGCGCCGCGGCACCGACCTGATGCTCTACGCGCTGATCATGGCGTTCTGCTTCACCACGCTGAGCACCTACATGCGGTTTAAGGATTTGGAGCTGCGCTACGCGCGGCTGGCCCGGGCCCTGGCGCTCGAGGGCGCACAGGCGCCCGAGCAGCGCCAGCATTAGGCCCCGCCGCTCGAGGGCGCACAGGCGCCCGAGCAGCCTTCGAACTAGCCGGCCCGCCGGAAGTACTCCACGGTGCGCCGCACGCCCTCGTCCAGCGCCACCTGCGGTCGCCAGCCCAATACCTCTGCGGCCAAACCGATGTCGAGGCAGGACCGCTTGAGGTCGCCCAGGCGCGGCGGCGCGAACTCGGGGTCGTCGGGCCCGCCGACGGCGGCGGCCACCGCGGAATGCAGTTGGCGGTCCGACGTTTCGATCCCGGTCCCGACGTTGAAGCGCTGCCCGGCACCGGCGTGCCCGGCGGCCTTGACGAACGCGTCGACGACGTCGTCGACGTAGACGTAGTCGCGGGTGTTGGATCCGTCGCCGAACACCTTGGTGGGTTTGCCCGACAGCAGCGCCTGGGCGAAGATCGCGACCACGCCGGCCTCGCCGTGCGGGTCCTGGCGCGGGCCGTAGACGTTGGCCGGCGCGATGTGCGAGCAGTCCAGGCCGTAGAGGCGCCGGAAGGTGTTCAGGTAGATCTCGCCGGCCACCTTGCCCGCCGCGTACGGCGACGCCGGGTCCGTCGGCACGGTCTCCGGGGTGGGATAGCGCGGCGGGGTGCCGTAGATGGACCCGCCCGACGAGGTGTGCACCACCTTGCGGACCTGCGCGCGCCGGGCCGCCTCCGCCAGGCGCACGGTGCCGATCACGTTGACCGACGCGTCGAACTGCGGGTCGGCCACCGAATGCCGCACGTCGATCTGGGCCGCCAGGTGGAACACCACCTCGGGGCGGTGCTCGTCGAGGATGGCGTCCAGGTCGTCGGTCACGATGTCGGCCTCGACGAACACGTGCGCGGGGTTGTCGGCGAGGTGCTCCAGATTGCGCGCGCGCCCGCTGGCGAAGTTGTCCAGCCCCACCACCGAGTGGCCATCGGCCAGCAGGCGGTCGACTAGCGTCGAGCCGATGAATCCGGCTGCCCCAGTTACCAGTGCGCGCACCGGCCCACCATACATAGCGGCGGTGGCCGCGGTGTTGATCGTGGTGCAGCTGGGCGTGCGGGCGGCGCTGGCGTTCCGCGGTTACTTCTACTGGGACGACCTGATCCTGATCGGCAAGGCCGGCACCCACAACCTGCTGTCGCCGTCCTACCTGTTCGACGACCACGACGGCCACGTCATGCCGGGGGCGTTCCTGGTGGCGGGGGCCATCATCCGGGCGGCGCCGCTGGACTGGACCTGGCCGGCGGTGACCCTGGTAGTGCTGCAACTGCTGGCGTCGCTGGCGCTGTTACGCGCACTGCACGTCATCCTCGGCTGGCGCCCCGTACTGCTGGTCCCGTTGACGTTCGCGCTGTTCAGCCCGCTGGCCGTGCCCGGGTTCGCGTGGTGGGCGGCCGCGCTGAACTCGCTGCCGATGCTGGCCGCCCTGTCCTGGGTGTGCGCGGACGCGGTGCTGCTGGCCCGCACCGGCGACCGGCGGTACGCGCTGACCGGCGCGCTCGCCTACCTGGGCGGGTTGCTGTTCTTCGAAAAGGCCGCCGTCGTGCCCTTCGTCGCGTTCGCGGTGACCGCGCTGCTGGAGTACGTGAGCGGCGACCGGGACCTGGGGGCGGCGCTTCGGGAGACGTGGCGCGCCGGTCGGCGGCTGTGGGTCGCGTCGCTGGCGCTCACCGCCGCCTGGATCGCGCTGTACCTGGGCGTGGTCAACCAGCGGCGGTGGAGTTCGGACCTGGTGATGACGGGCGAGTTGTTGGCGCGCTCGTTCACGCACGGCATCGTGCCGGGGCTGGCCGGCGGGCCGTGGCACTGGGACCGCTGGGCGCCGGCCTCGCCGTGGGCGACCCCGCCGCCGGCGGTGATGGCGCTGGGCTGGCTGGTGCTGGCCGCCGTCGTGGCGGTGTCCGTGGCGCGCAAGCAGCGCATCGGGCCGGTGTGGCTGACCGCCGTCGGCTACGCCGTCGCCTGCCAGGTGCCGATCTATCTGATGCGTTCCTCCAAGCAGACGGCGCTGGAGCTGGCGCAGACGCTGCGCTACTTGCCGGACCTGGTGGTGGTGCTGACGCTGCTGGCCGCCGTCGCGCTGAGCGCTCCCAACCGCCCGGCCGGCCGGCGCTGGCTGGACGCCTCGGCGCGGCGCACCGCGGTGACCGCGGGGCTGGCGGTGCTGTTCGTGGCCAGCAGCCTGTACTCGACGTCGACCTTCCTGGCCAGCTGGCGCGACGACCCCGCGCGGCCCTACCTGCATAACGCCCTGTCGGCGTTGGCCGCCGCGAAGGCGGCCTCCGACGTGCCGCTGCTCGACCAGGAGGTCGACCCGCTGGTGCTGCAGCGGGTCGCGGCCCCGGAGAACCTGGCCAGCCACCTGTTCGCGTTGGTGCGCGACCGTCCCGAATTCGCGCCCGCGACAACGCAGTTGCGCATGTTCGACCCGTCGGGACGGTTGGTGGCGGCGCGCGTCACCTGGGTGCGCACCATCGTCGCGGGGCCGATGCCCCGTTGCGGCTACTTCGCCCAGCCCGACCACCCGGCGCGCCTGGCCCTCGACGGGCCGCTGCTGCCCGCCGACTGGACCGTCGAGCTCAACTATCTGGCCAACAGCGACGGGTCGATGCTGCTGTCTTTGACGCAGGGACCCGCCGTCAAGGTGCCGGTGCACCCCGGGCTCAACCGGGTGTTCGCCCGCCTGCCGGGCGCCGGGGACGCGATCACGGTGCGCGCCAACACCACCGCGTTGGCGCTGTGCCTCGCGTCGGGCCCGGTGGGCTTCATCGCGCCCGCCTAGCCGGCGGCGCCGCCCTCCTGCTCGGGTTGCTCGTCGTCGCCCTCGGTCGCTTGCGGGGGCTGTTCGTCGCCTTCTGGCGGCGGCTGTTCGGCGGTGGTCACGCAGTTCTCCGTCCGGGCAAGGTGTTTGAGGGTGCAGTACCCGGATCCGCGCCGCGGGAAACGGCGTGATCAGGACAAACGTGGAGCCGCCTGGGGGAATCGAACCCCCGACCTATTCATTACGAGTGAATCGCTCTACCGACTGAGCTAAGGCGGCACACCCGGATGCCGGGCGGCCCGAGTCTACGGCAGAGGCGGCGGCCCTCCCAAGTCCGGGAATCACTCGCCGAGCTGTTGGCCGATCGTGGCGACCATCGCGTCGACGGCGAACTTCGGTTTGACGTTGGTCGCCAGCGCCTCGCGGCACTCCAGCACCGCCTCGATACAGCGCAGCAGCCCCGCGGGCGACGCGTGCGCCGCCAGGGCCGCCACCCGCTCGGCCATGTCGGGGTGGTTGGCGCGCACCGCGCCGGCCCCGGCGGGCAGGGCCGCGGCCACCAACGCGTCGCGGAAGTAGGTCGCCAGGTCGATCAACGCCCGGTCCAGCGCGTCGCGGGACGCCCGGGTCTGGCGCGACTTCTGGCGCCGCTCAAGGTCTTTCATGGCCCCGGCGGCGCCGCGCAACGCGCCCGCGGTGCCCTTTCCGGTGCCGCCCGCGCCGAGCGCGGTGCGCAACTCCTCGGTTTCAGCCTCGGCGCGGTCGGCGGTCAGCACGACCGCCTCGGCCTCGGCCGCGGCCACCAGCTCCTCGGCGGCGGCGTAGGCGCGTGCCGGTGTGGCGGCGTCGCGCACCAGCGTCAGCGCCCGCTCCCGGCGCTGGCGCGCCTCGGGGTCGGTGGCCAGCCGCCGCGCCCGGCCGACGTGTCCCCCGCTGACCGACGCCGCCCAGTTCGCGGTCGCGGCGTCCATGCCGTCGCTGTCCACGAGCACACCCGCGATCGCCTCGGCCGACGGCGTCACCAGCGCGACGTGGCGGCATCGGGACCGCAGCGTGATGGCGATGTCCTCGGGGTCCACCGACGGCGCGCACAGCAGGAACACCGTCGACGGCGGCGGCTCCTCGACGACCTTGAGCAGGGCGTTGGCGGCGCCCTCGGTCAGCCGGTCGGCGTCCTCGATCAGCACGATCTGCCAGTGCCCGCTCGACGGGCGCCGCGACGCGATCTGCACGATGGCCCGCATCTCGCTCACCCCGATGGACAGCCCCTCGGGGATCACGCGGCGCACGTCGGCGTGGGTGCCCGCCATGGTGGTCGTGCACGCGCGGCAGCGGCCGCAGCCGGGTTCCCCGTCG
>NZ_LZKC01000356.1:0-642 GCF_001672685.1 Mycobacterium sp. E2462 | reverse complement strand
CCCGGCGCGGGACGCGGCCTTCCAGTCGCAGCGCCCGCACCACCGCGGCGTCGTCGAGGTTTACAACGGCCCGCCGGCCGTCGTAGAGGAGGTACGCCGGCGAGCCCGGCGCCGGTGCCGCCAGGATGGCCTGCCCGGCGGGGAGGCGGCGCACGCTGTGCTCGGCCGGCCGGCCGACGACGACCGTGGTGGCGCCGTCGCCGTCGCACACCGACCACACCAAGTCGGCCGCCGCCAGCGGCGCCCCGAGGTATTGCGGCGCACCCGGAATGCCCAGCGGCGCACCGAGCTTGGCGCGAGCGAGATCGGATGGGCGCACCGGTTGGGGGTCGACCGGCGCCCCCGCGATCAACCGGGCGGAGGCGAGGTTGAGCACCGGATGCCAGGTGTCGTCCACGCGGACGAACAGCGCGCCGGAGTTGCGGTCCAGCACCAGCCGCGCCCGGTCCAGCGTGACCTGCGGGCGCAGCCACCCCAGCAGCGCGCACCCGGCCACGGCCATCGCGGTCAGGGCGGCGCCCACCGCCAGCGCCGTGAAGCGCGCCCGCGCGCGCCCGGCGGCCTCACCCAGCAGCGCGCTCTGGCTGGGCAACGTGCCACCGGCGCGGTCGGCCACGTCACCGAACGTGACGACGGCGGCGA
>NZ_LZKC01000355.1:0-40722 GCF_001672685.1 Mycobacterium sp. E2462 | reverse complement strand
AGTCCAGGCGCTCGCGGATCTCGGGCTCCGCCTCGGAGCTGCCGAGCGCGGCGACCCACCCGGTGATGCGGCGCGCCACGTCCTGATCGGTCAACCCCAGCTCGGCCAGCAACTCGCCGCGCGAGGCGTGCTCGAAGAACTCCTGCGGCAGGCCGACGTCGCGGCAGGGCACGTCGATCTCGGCGCGCCGCAGCGCCGCCGACACCGCCGACCCGACGCCGCCGTTGACGCCGTTGTCCTCCAGCGTCACCAGCAGCTTGTGCCGCGTCGCCAGGTCGAGGATGCCCGGCGACACCGGTAACACCCAGCGCGGGTCGATCACCGTCACGCCGATGCCCTGGTTGTGCAGCCGCTTGGCCACCGACAGCGCCATCGACGCGAACGCGCCCACGGCCACCAGCAGGACGTCGTGGTTGGACCCGCCCGCCGGCACCGCGAGCACGTCGACGCCTCCCACCCGTTCGACGGCCGGGATGTCCTCGCCGACGTCGCCCTTGGGGAACCGCAGCGCGGTGGGACCGTCGTCGATGTCCAGGGCCTCGCCGAGTTCCTCGCGCAGCCGGGTGGCGTCGCGGGGCGCGGCCACCCGGATGCCGGGCACGATGCCCAGCATCGACAGGTCCCACATGCCGTTGTGGCTGCCGCCGTCGGAGCCGGTGATGCCCGCCCGGTCGAGCACCATGGTGACGGGCAGCTTGTGCAGCGCCACGTCCATCATGATCTGGTCGAAGGCGCGGTTGAGGAACGTCGAATAGATGGCCACGACGGGGTGCATGCCGCCCATCGCCAACCCGGCCGCCGACGTCATCGCGTGCTGCTCGGCGATGCCGACGTCGAACAGGCGGTCGGGGAACTGCTCCCCGAACGGCGCCAGCCCGGTGGGCCCCGGCATCGCCGCGGTGAGCGCGACGACGTCGCGACGCTTGCGGGCGTAACCGATCAGCGCCTCGGAGAACGTGGCCGTCCAGCCGGGGCCCGCGATGGCGGTGGCCTGCCCGGTGACCGGGTCGATGACGCCGCAGGAGTGCATCTGCTCGGCCTCGTCGTCCTCGGCGGGGCCGAAGCCCATTCCCTTGCGGGTCACCACGTGCACGATCACGGGGCGGCCGAAGCCGCGGGCGTGCCGCAGCGCGGCCTCCACCGCGCGTTCGTCGTGGCCGTCGACCGGGCCGACGTACTTGAGCCCGAGGTCGGTGAACAGCAGCTGCGGGGACAGCGAGTCCTTGATGCCGGCCTTGACGCTGTGCATGAAGCGGTAGGCGATCTTGCCGAACAGCGGCATGGCCCGGATGGCGTCGCGGCCCCTCTCCAGGGCCTGCTCGTAGACCGGCTGCAGGCGCAGCGTCGCCAGGTGGTCGGCGACGCCGCCGATGGTCGGGGCGTAGCTGCGGCCGTTGTCGTTGACCACGATGATCACCGGGCGGCGCGACGCCGCGATGTTGTTGAGGGCCTCCCAGCACATGCCGCCGGTGAGCGCCCCGTCGCCCACCACCGCGACCACGTGCCGGTTGCGGTGCCCGTTCAGCTCGAACGCCTTGGCCAGCCCGTCGGCATAGGACAGGGCGGCGCTGGCGTGGCTGGACTCCACCCAGTCGTGTTCGCTCTCGGCGCGCGACGGATACCCCGACAGGCCACCCTTTTTCCGCAGGCCCTCGAAGTCCTGCGCCCGCCCGGTCAGCATCTTGTGGACGTAGGCCTGGTGCCCGGTGTCGAAGATGATCGGGTCGTGCGGCGAGTCGAACACCCGGTGCAGCGCCAAGGTCAACTCGACAACGCCGAGGTTGGGCCCCAGGTGTCCCCCCGTGGCAGCCACTTTGTGGATCAGGAACTCGCGAATCTCGCCGGCCAGTTCCCGCAGCTGTTGACCCGACAGGTGCTGCAGATCAGCGGGGCCGCGGATCTGTTCCAGCATCCCGACAGTCTACGCAGCCAGCGCGGCCGGCACCGGGTAGCGGCGGGCGCCGGTCGGCTCAGGGGGCGCTGAAAAGCCCGGTCAGCGTGTGATGAAGTTCCGGATCGGCCAGGATGACGACCTCGTCACCGGCCCGCAGTTCGGTGTCGCCGCGCACCGGGACCAGCCCGGTGGCACGCACCACGATGCTCACCCAGATGTCGCCGACGCGGTCGCCGAGCTGCTCGACGGTGCAGCCCTCGGCGGCGGACCCGGCGGCCACGCTGAGCCGATGAGCCCCCTCGGGCTCGTCCGCGAGCCGCACGCCGATCTCCCAGGGCCGGGTCGTCACGGTGCGCATGGGCACCCGCAGCAGCCGCGCGACGCCGGGGACAGCGCCGCCCTGCACCAGCACCGAGAACACCACGACGACCACCACCACGCCGTAGAGCCGTTCGGCGTCACCGACGTGGGCGACCCGCACGAGTTCGCCGAGCAGGATCGGCACCGCGCCCTTCAGCCCGGCGAACAGGATGAAGGCGCGTTCGTTGCGCTCGAGCCGCACCCCCAGCAGACAGGCGCCCACCGCCACCGGGCGAATCAGCGCCGTCAGGGCCACCCCGAGCAGCAGCCCGGTGAGCCAGACGTCCGGGTGGGCGAGCACGGCGAGGTCGACGGTCAGGCCCAGGATGGCGAACGCGACGATCTCGGCCAGGCCCGCCAGGGCGGCGTGGAACCGCTTGATGTCCGGCTTGTAGGGCGCGTGGGCGTCGCCGATCACGATGCCGGCGACGAACACCGCCAGGAATCCCGAGCCGTGCGCCAGGGTGGCGATGCCGTAGAGCATCAGGCTGCAGGCCAGCGTCCGCAGCGGGTAGAGCGCCTCACTTGGCAGCGCGACGCGGCGCATGAAGACGAGCAGGGCGCGGCCGCCGAGCAGCCCGACGGCCAGGCCGACCGCCATTTGCAGTGCGAATTGCGTTGCGACATCCGCGAATCCGGCAGCGCCGAGGCCGCCGGCGGCGAGCAGGCCGGCCATCAGCGAGATGCCGACCGGATCGTTGGCGCCGGACTCGCCCTCGAGAATGGTGCCGCTGCGACCCCGGATCTCGCGCTTGCCCAGCACGGAGAAGACGACGGCCGGGTCGGTGGGAGCGACCGCGGTGGCGACCAGGACCGCGGGGAACCAGTCGATGCCGCACACGTAGTGCAGCACCAGGGCCGCGCCGGCCGCGGTCAGCGCGGTACCCGCGACGCCCACCGACAGGATGGGGGCCGCCGCCGCGCGGAACCTCGAGGGCCCGATGTGCATACCGCCGTCGAACAACACCAGCACCAACGCGATGGTGATCACCCGTTCGACGATCCGCTCCGACGGCGGCTGCACGGCCGGTGCCACGTGCGCCGCCACCGCGGCGCCGATCAGGACCAGCAGCGGCACCGGGACCTTCACCCGCTCGGTCAGGCGGTTCGCCAGGACGGCCACCAAACCCAATGCGCTGCAGAACAATACGATGAGCGCGTAGCGCGGGACGTCGGTCATGGTCGCGGCGATCCGACGCGGGTGGTCAGCACGCAGGCCTCCTCGTGGCACGACAACGACTTCGCCGACCAGACTTCCCGGCACACCGCGATGGAGTCTAGCCGCCAGGCGCCCGCTAGGAGCGGCTCAGCAGCGCGACGCATTCGGTGTGGTGGGTCAGCGGGAACGCGTCGAACACCTTGATCCGCTCGACGACATAGCCCTGGCCCAGGTAGCACCCGATGTCGCGCGCGAAAGACGCTGCCTCGCAACCGATGTGCACCACCCTCCGGACTCCCGCCGCGGCCAGCGCGTCGATGACCTCGCGCCCGGCGCCCGCGCGCGGCGGGTCGAGCACCGCGACGTCGGCGCCGGCCCGCTGCGCCGCGAGCGCGCGCCGCACCGAATCGGTGACCACCTGCACCTGCGGCAGGTCGGCCAGCGCGGCGCGCGCCGCCCGGGTCGACGCGCGCGAGGTGTCGACGGTGAGCACCCGGCCCGACTCCCCCACCGCGTCGCCGAGCGCCGCGGCGAAAACGCCTGCGCCGCCGTACAAGTCCCAGGCGCTCATGCCCGCGCTCGGCTGCGCCCAGTCCGCGACGAGGGCGCTGTAGGCCGCCGCCGCGTCGCGGTGCGCCTGCCAGAAGGCCGTCACCGGGATTCGCCAGGTGCGGCCGGCCACCCGCTGCACGGCCTCGTAACTGCCCTCGGCCACCGTGGTGGACGTCCGCTTGCCCTGCCGCGTCGTGCGCACGATGTGCCGCGCACCGTCGTCGTCGAGCGCCACGTGCAGCTGCGCCGACGGCGGCCAGTCGGTCTCGGCGATCCCGTCGAGCATGCCGTCGGGCACCTGCGCGCAGCGCAGGTCGGTCACCAGTTCGTCGCTGTGGTAGCGGTGGAAGCCCGGCCGCCCGTCGGCGCCCACCTCGAGCCGCACCCGGGTGCGCCAGCCGGAGGGCGCGCTGTCCGCCAGCGGCTCGGCCTCGCCGCGCCACCGGTATCCGCCAAGGCGTTCCAGCTGATTGGCCACCACCTCGGCCTTCAGCGCGCGGGCCGCCTCGGGAGCCACGAACGCCAGGTCACAGCACCCGGCGCCGCTCACGCCCGCGATGGGGCACAACGACGCGGTGCGGCCGGCCGCCGGCTCGAGCACCTCGATCGCCTCGGCGTGCCAATAGGATCCGCGCTGCGCGGTGACCCGGGCCCGGACCCGCTCACCCGGCAGCGCGTAGCGGACGAAGACCACCCGGCCCTCGTGATGGGCCACGCAGCTACCACCGTTGGCCGGGGCGCCGGCGACCAGGGTCAGCGACTGCGGCGGCGCGCCGGACGATTCGCGGATCAATCGAAGATCCCCCGACGGGCGTCACCGGGCGCCATGTGCGGTTGCAGCGTCTTACGCCGCTCCGACGAACTCAATTGCCACGGAACCGAAGTCACCATGACGCCGGGCATGAACAGCAGCCGCCCCTTGAGCCGCAGCGCGCTCTGATTGTGCAGCACCTGCTCCCACCAGTGGCCCACCACGTACTCCGGGATGAACACCGTGACCACGGTGCGCGGTGACTCCTCCCGCGCCCGCTTGACGTAATCGAGGACGGGCCGGGTGATTTCGCGGTACGGCGAGGCGATGACCTTGAGCGGCACGCTGATGTCGCTCTCCTCCCACTTATGCACCAGCTCGCGGGTCTCGGCGTCGTCGACGCTCACCGTCACGGCCTCCAGCACGTCGGGGCGGGTGGCCCGGGCGTAGGCCAGCGCGCGCAGCGTCGGCAGGTGCAGCTTCGACACCAGGACCACGGCGTGGTTGCGGCTGGGCAACACCACGTCATCCTGGTCGGCGGCCTGCTCCTGAAGCTCCCGGTTCACCGTCTTGTAGTGCCGGTGAATCATTTTCATGATCACGAACAACAGGCTCATCGCGAACAGCGCGATCCACGCACCGGCGAGGAACTTGGTGACCAGCACGACCAGCAGGACGGCGCCGGTCGACAGCAACCCGACCGTGTTGACCACGCGGGAGCGCATCATCTTGCGACGCGCCCGCGGGTTTGTCTCGTTGCGCAACAGGCGGGTCCAGTGCCGGACCATCCCGATCTGGCTCAGCGTGAAGGAAATGAACACCCCGACGATGTAGAGCTGGATCAACGCGGTGACCTCGGCCCGGAAGGCGATGATCGCCAGCAGCGCGGCGGCCGAGAGGAACAGGATCCCGTTGGAGAACGCCAGCCGGTCGCCGCGGGTGTGCAGCTGGCGCGGCAGGTAACTGTGCTGCGCCAGCACCGAACCCAGCACCGGGAAGCCGTTGAACGCGGTGTTGGCCGCCAGCACCAGGATGAGCGCGGTCACGGTCGCGATCAGCAGGAAGCCGAGGTGGAAGCTGCCGAACACCGTCTGCGCCAGCTGCGTCACCAGGGTCTTCTGGTAGTACCCGGGCGGCGCGCCGGACAGCTGCGTGGCCGGGTCCTCGACCAGCTGCACCCCGATCTGCTGAGCCAGCACGATGATGCCCATCAGCAGGGCCACCGCGATGCCGCCCATCATCAGCAGCGTGGTAGCCGCGTTGCGCGACTTGGGTTTTTCGAACGCAGGGACCCCGTTGCTGATCGCCTCGACACCCGTCAGCGCCGCGCAGCCCGAGGAGAACGACCGGGCCACCAGGAACGCCAGCGCCAGGCCGACCACCTGGCCGTGCGCGGCGTGCATCTGAAATCCGGCGGACTCCGCGCGCAGCGGGTTGTTGAGCACGAAGATCCGGATCAGCCCCCAGCCGATCATGATGAACACCCCACCGATGAAGGCGTAGGTGGGCACCGCGAAAGCGACCCCGGACTCCCGGATCCCGCGCAGGTTCAAGCCCATCACCAGCAAGATGGCGACCACGCAGAAGGCCACCTTGTGCTCGGCCACCAGCGGGATCGCCGAGCCGATGTTCGACATCGCCGAGGCCGTCGAAACGGCCACCGTCAGAACGTAATCCACCATCAACGCGCTAGCCACCACGAGGCCGGCGGTGTCGCCGAGGTTGGTGGTGACCACCTCGAAGTCGCCACCCCCGGACGGGTAGGCGTGCACGTTCTGCCGGTAGCTGGCCACCACGACCATCATCACCGCGGCCACCGCCAGCCCGATCCACGGCGTCAGCGCGTAAGCGGTGACCCCGGCGACCGAGAGCATGAGGAAGACCTCCTCGGGCGCGTAGGCGACCGAGGACAGCGCGTCGGAGGCGAACACCGGCAAGGCGATCCGCTTGGGTAGCAGCGTGTGCGCCAGGCGGTCGCTGCGAAACGGCCGACCGATGAGCAACCGACGAGCCGCGGTTGAAAGTTTGGACACGAGAGCCAAGAGTAAGCCCACCGGCCTATCGCGGTAGGTTTCATAGGAGAATGTTCGCCGACCGCAACGGTTGCCCGACGTGGTTTGCCGGTGGGGGCGCGCGACGCAGCCGAGAGGACCTCAAGTGCGCGTAGTGGTGATGGGCTGTGGCCGCGTGGGCTCCTCGGTCGCCGACGGGCTGTCGCGAATCGGCCACGACGTCGCGGTGATCGACCGCGACAGCACCGCCTTCAACCGGCTCAGCCCGGAGTTCGCCGGCGAGCGGGTGCTGGGCCAGGGGTTCGATCGCGACGTTTTGCTGCGGGCCGGCATCGAGGAGGCCGATGCGTTCGCCGCGGTGTCATCCGGCGATAACTCCAACATCATCTCGGCGCGGCTGGCCCGAGAGACGTTCGGCGTCAAACGGGTCGTCGCCCGCATCTACGACGCCAAGCGCGCCGAGGTCTACGAACGCCTGGGGATCCCGACCATCGCGACGGTGCCGTGGACCACCGACCGGCTGCTCAACGCCCTGCTGCGGGAGAGCGAGACCGCCAAGTGGCGCGACCCGACCGGGACCGTCGCCGTCGCCGAGGTGGTGTTGCACGAGGATTGGATCGGCCAGCGGGTCACCGACCTCGAGCAGGCGACCGGCGCCCGGGTGGCGTTCCTCGTCCGGTTCGGTTCGGGCGTGCTGCCGGAACCGAAGACGGTCATCCAGGCCGGCGATCAGGTGTACGTCGCCGCCATCTCCGGGCGCGCCGCCGAGGCCGTGGCCATCGCGGCGCTGCCGCCCAGCGAAGACGCGCAGTGAAACCGAGCCCCGGGGTCCTGGGGGGACCACCCGCTTGCGGGGGAAAGTGGCGGACATGAAAGTAGCTGTCGCCGGCGCCGGCGCGGTCGGCCGCTCGGTCACCCGCGAACTGCTCGGCAACGGGCACGACGTGACCCTGATCGAGCGCAACCCGGACCACGTCGACGTCGACGCCATCCCGGCGGCGCACTGGCGCCTCGGCGACGCCTGCGAGCTGAGCCTGCTGGAGTCGGTGCACCTGCACGAGTTCGACGTGGTGGTCGCCGCGACGGGCGACGACAAGGCCAACGTCGTGCTGAGCCTGCTGGCCAAGACCGAGTTCGCGGTGCCGCGGGTGGTGGCCCGGGTCAACGATCCGCGCAACGAGTGGCTGTTCACCGACGCCTGGGGCGTGGATGTCGCCGTGTCGACGCCGCGCATGCTGGCCTCGCTCATCGAGGAGGCGGTGGCCGTGGGGGATCTGGTGCGCCTGATGGAGTTTCGCAAGGGGCAGGCCAACCTCGTCGAGATCACGCTGCCCGACGACACCCCGTGGGGCGGCAAGCCGGTGCGCAAGCTGCAGCTGCCCCGCGACACCTCGCTGGTGACGATCCTGCGCGGCCCGCGGGTGATCGTCCCCGAGGGGGACGAGCCGCTGGAAGGCGGCGACGAGCTGCTGTTCGTCGCCGTCGCCGACGCGGAAGAGGCCCTGCAGAAGCTTCTGCTGCCGGGCGATCAGACCCCGGACTAATCGCTAATCGCGCACGGCGTCCGGCCGCGCCGCGGCGTCGTCGGTGGCGGCCGCCGCGAGGGCGCGCTGCGCCGCCTTGATCGCCGCGTAGGTCACCAGCGCCGCCAGCGCGGTGAGCGGCCAGCCCATCCCGATCCGCGCCGTCGCCAGCCAGCCGGTCTTGTCGGCGTCGTAGAGCAGCCGCTGGACCACGAAGCGGGCGGCGAACACCAGCACCCACCCGATCGTGGCGATGTCGAAGGCGTGCACGGCGCGCGGAACGGCGCGCCAGGCGGCGTCGCGACCGGTGGACCAGGCCCACCCGAAGCCCACCAGCGGCCGCCGGATCGCCACCGACGCCGCGAACACCACCGCCCACAGCAGCGACGTCCAGATCCCCAGCAGGAAGTAGCCCTTCGACTGCCCCACCACGTAGGCGATCGCCGCACAGATCGCGACGCCGAAGAACCCGGAGACGGCCGGCTGCACGGAATCGCGTCGCAGCAGCCGCCACAGCAGGACCAGCGCGGCCACCCCCAACGCGGACAGGACGGCGGTCGATAGGCCCGACACACTCGACGCGCCGACGAAGACGACCACGGGCAGCGACGAATAAACGATGCCGCTCAGCCCGCCCAGCTGAGCCAGCAGGCGTTCGGGATTCATCCGGTCGGCGCTCACCCCCTCGGGCGGCTCCGATTCTCCTGACGACGAAGGTGCCCCCGCATCACCGCGGGTGGTCACCGCTGAATTTCGTAGTGGGGGTTGTAAATCGCCTTGGTGCCGTTCTCCAGCTTGCCCAGCCGGCCGCGGACCCGCAGCGTGCGCCCCGAGTCGATGCCGGGGATGCGGCGCTGACCCAGCCACACCAGGGTGACCGTGTCGCTGCCGTCGAACAGCTCGGCGCGGACCCCGCCCGCGCAAGCCTTGCCGTTACATTCCACGCTGCGCAGCGTCCCGACCATCGTGACCTCCTGGCCCCGCTGGCAATCGATTACGCGTTGCGCGCCGGTACTTGCGACCTCGTCGGACAGTTCCTCGGAGTCGCGCAGCTCCGGATCTTCCGTCAACCGACGGGTGAGCCGGCGCAAATACCCTTGGGCCCCCATGGCCACTCCTACAGTGCTGCTACAGCTATCGGCGCTTCCAACAAATCAACGGCCACCGTAGACCTCTTGGTTCCCCGGCGCCAACCGAATCAAACTTGACGTTGGAGCGTGGGTGAACGCCGGGGCACTATCGAGGAGTGGTTGCCCATCTGCGCGGTGTCACGACCGTGCTGCTACCCGGAACCGGTTCCGACGACGACTACGTCGACCGGGCGTTTTCCGGTCCCCTGCGCGAGGTCGGCGCCGTGCCGGTGACACCGGCGCCGCGGCCGGATCGCCTGATCGACGGCTACCTGGCGGCGTTGGACGACGCCGCGGAGACGGGCCCGATCGCGGTGGGCGGCGTGTCCATCGGGGCCGCCGTGGCGGCGGCGTGGGCGCTGGCCCACCCGGACCGGACGACCGCCGTGCTGGCCGCCCTGCCGGCCTGGGCCGGTGAACCCGGGGCAGCGCCCGCGGCGCTGGCCGCGCGCTATTCGGCGGCGCGGCTGCGCGACGACGGCCTGGCGGCGACGACGGAGCAGATGCGGGCGTCCAGCCCGCCGTGGCTGGCCGACGAGCTAACCCGGTCGTGGCGGGCGCAATGGCCCGTTCTGCCCGACGCCATGGAAGCCGCGGCCGGTTACGCGGCGCCGAGCCTTGCCGAGCTGGGCCGGCTGTCGGCCCCGATGGGGGTGGTCGGCGCGGTCGACGACGCGATTCACCCGCTGCAGGTCGCGCGCGCGTGGGCGGGCGCGGCGCCGCGGGCGGCGCTGCGCACGATCACCCTCGATCAGTTGGGCGCCGATCCCGCGGCGCTCGGCGCGGCCTGCCTGGCCGCGCTGGGCGAGCTGGGTTAGCCCCCGGTGGTGGTGCGCAGTTGCTGCATGGCCGACCCGTCGGCGCTGCGTCGGGCCGCCGGCTCGGCGGGCGGCGGGGCCTGCTGGCTCTCGGCGGCGGCGGCCTGTTGCGCCGCGGCGGCCTCGCGCAGTTGCTGCGTCATCGGCTCGGGCAGCTGCACGGTCAGCGGCGTGCGCACCGGCAGCGGGGTGTCGCCGCGCCGTACCACGGTGTCGGCCAACGCCGCTCGCGCCTCGGCCTCCAACGCTTCCATCGTCTCGTGGGTGCCGTTGATGACGCAGCGGATCATCCATCGGTAGCCGTCGACGCCGATGAAACGCACCACGCCGGTCGCGGTGCCGACCACCTCGCGGCCCCACGGCCCGTCCTTGATGCTGACCTGAGCCGAGTCCTTGCGCAGCGACTCGGCGAGTTCCGCGGCCACCTCGCGCCACAGGCCGCCCGTCTTCGGCGCGGCGTAGGCGGCGATGGTGAACCGGCCGTTGGGCGTGACAACCCAGACGGCGCTGGGCACCCCGGTCTCGGTCAGCTCCACCTGCAGCTGCCCGGCCTCGGGCATCGGAATGAGCACCGACCCCAGATCGAGGCGGGCCAGCTCGGCGACCGCGGGGTCGTCGAAGTCGTCGATGTCGAACGGGCCCTCGAGGTCGTCGAGGGCGTCGGCCGCCGGCGCGTCAGCGGCCTGCGCCGCGGCGTCGTCCGATCGGTCGTCCCCGCCGGCGGGCGTGGCGCCGCCGTCGTCGTCGCCCGAGCGCCTACCAAATCCCACCATCAGCGCCGCCCACTTTCCCTCGTCGCTTCGCTTTGCACCGTCACAGGCTCGCATGCCCGCCGGAAGAACCATGACCGCCGTCGCCGCGGGAGGTCCCCGCCAGGCCCGCTTCGTCGAACGACGACACCTCGACCAGCTCGACCAGCTCCACCCGCTGCACCAGCAGCTGCGCGATGCGGTCCCCGCGGTGCACCTCGATGGGCTCGTCGGGGTCGAGGTTGATCAGCGAGACCTTGATCTCGCCGCGATACCCCGCATCAATGGTGCCGGGGCTGTTGACGATCGAAAGGCCCACCCGCGCAGCCAATCCCGAACGCGGGTGGACCAGGCCGACCATCCCGAACGGGATCGCGACGGCGACCCCGGTGCCCACCAGCGCGCGCCGGCCGGGCCCCAGGGTGACGTCCTGCGCGCTGTAGAGGTCCACGCCGGCGTCACCCGCGTGGGCGCGACTCGGCAACGGCAACTCGGGGTCGAGGCGGACAATGGCCAAACTGGTCGACACGGGGCCACAGATTACCCTTGACTGCGTGTCCGCTACGCGCGTCGCGCCGCACAGTGTGCGATATCGCGAACGATTATGGGTCCCGTGGTGGTGGTGGCCGCCAGCCTTCGCGCTGGCCGGGCTGATCGCCTTCGAGGTCAACCTCGGCGTCCGTTCACTGCCCCAATGGTTGCCGTACGCGGTGCTGTTCGTAGTCGCCGCCGCGACGCTGTTGTGGCTGGGCCGCATCGAGGTCCGCGTCACCGCCGACCCCACCGGTGGAGTGGAGTTGTGGGCCGGCGAGGCGCACCTGCCGGTCACCGTGATCTCCCGGTCGGCGGCGGTAGCGCCGTCGGCCAAGTCGGCCGCGTTGGGCCGCCAACTCGATCCGGCGGCGTTCGTCGTGCACCGCGCCTGGGTGGCGCCGATGATCCTCGTGGTGCTCGACGACCCGGACGACCCGACCCCCTACTGGCTGGTGAGCTGCCGGCACCCGGACCGGGTGCTGTCGGCGCTGCGAAGCTGAGGACGGCGGTCAGGCCGCGCAGTCGGTACAGATCATCACGCCGTTCTTCTCGCTGGCCAGCCGGCTGCGGTGCTGCACCAGGAAGCAACTCGAGCAGGTGAATTCGTCCGCCTGCTTCGGAATGACGCGGACCGACAACTCCTCACCGGACAGATCGGCGCCCGGCAGCTCGAAAGATTCGGCGGTTTCTGACTCGTCGACGTCGACCACGGCCGAGGCCGCCTCGTTGCGTCGCGCTTTGAGCTCCTCCAGCGAATCCTCCGAAACATCATCGGTTTCGGTCCGCCGTGGCGCGTCATAATCGGTAGGCATATCTGTTCCCCTGCCCCTATTGCCTTCGCATGCCCTCGTAACCCAAGCATCGCTTTGTACCAGCGTCGAACGCATCCACCAAACGATTCGTGCCCGGATGACCGGCATCTAATGTGTGATTTACGTCACACTGCCGCTCTGGGCCTTGAGTTCGCCCCTGAACAGTGCGTTTGGCGTGCCGCTAGAGTGCAGCTGTGGTCGCACAAATCACGGAGGGAACCGCCTTCGACAAGCACGGCCGGCCCTTCCGGCGGCGCAACCCCCGGCCCGCCATCATCGTGGTCGTCCTGCTCTCGGTCGTCACCGCCGTGGTCTGGACCATCGCGCTGACGCGGCCGGCGAAAGTGCACGAGGCGATCGTGTGCAACCCTCCGCCCAAACCCGCCGGCTCGGCGCCGGCCCAACTCGGCGAAGAGGTATCGCGCAGCGCGATGATGGACGTCACCCCCGCGAAGCTCGCCGACACCAAGGTGCGCGTCCTCAACGCCAGCGGCCGGGGCGGCCAGGCCGGTGACGTCGCGGGCGCGCTCAAGGACCTCGGCTTCGCCCAACCCACCGCCGCCAACGACCCCCTCTACGCCGGGACCCGGCTGACCTGCCAGGGCCAGATCCGTTTCGGCACCGCGGGCCAGGCCACCGCCGCCGCGGTGTGGCTGGTCGCGCCGTGCACCGAGTTGTTCAACGACAACCGCGCCGACGACTCCGTCGACCTGGCCCTGGGGACCGACTTCTCCGCGCTGGCCCACAACGACGACATCGACGCCGTGCTTGCCACCCTGCGCCCCGGCGCCACGGAACCCTCCGACCCCGCCCTGCTCGCGAAGATCCACGCCAGCAGCTGCTGAGGCGCGTCAGTCGGCGATCGGGTCCAGGCCGTTGAAGCGGCCCAGCACGGCCAGCAGCTCGTCGGCGATGCCGGGCGCGGCGGCCAGCACCAGCCCGGCCCCGGGCACGTCCGGCGAGGGCAGGGACACCCGCGCGCCGGCTTCGGCCGCGATCAGCGCCCCGGCGGCGCGGTCCCACACCTGCAGCCCGTGCTCGTAGTACGCGTCCAGGCGACCCTCGGCGACCATGCACAGATCCAGCGCCGCCGAGCCGATGCGTCGCACGTCGCGGACCACCGGCAGCAGGCGCGCCAACAACGCCGCCTGCGCCGCCCGGCGCTGGCGCGCGTAGCCGAATCCGGTCCCCAGCAACGCCATCGACAGATCGTCGACGGCCGCGCACTGCAGCGGGCGGGTGCCGTGCTGGTCGACGACGTGGGCGCCGAGGCCGGCAGCGGCCGAGAACACCCGTGCGCCGACGACATCGGCGACGGCCCCCGCCACCGACACGCCACCGATCTGCACGCCCACAGACACCGCGTAGGCGGGGATGCCGTAGACGAAGTTCACCGTGCCGTCGATGGGGTCGAGCACCCAGGTGACCGCGTGCTCGTGGTCGGCCGCGGCGTCGGCCGGGCCGCCGCCCTCCTCGCCGAGAATCGGTTCGCCAGGCCGTAATTCGGCCAACCGGTCGCGCAGCAGCCGCTCGGTCTCGGTGTCGACCACCGTCACCGGGTCCGTGGGCGTGCTCTTCGAGCGCACCGCCCCGTTCGGGCCGCCCGGGGCGTCCGCGCCGAACACCTCGGCGCGGCGGCGGCGCGCGAATTCGGCGGCCTCGCCGGCCAGGGCCTCGGCCACGGAACGCAGCCGCCAAAGCTCTTCATCGGGTGGCGTCACGGGTACATCGCATCACAGCGCCCGGCGCCGCGCAGACGCCGCCGACGGCGTCGTCACCGGGCTAAGGTGATCGGACACAGCCCCGCTCGACCAGGAGTCTCGATGACCAGCACCGACTCGACCACGGATCCGCCCGGCACCGACGCGTCCAACGGCGCCGGCCCGCGTCGCGGGTTCGGCATCGACGTGGGCGGCAGCGGCATCAAGGGCGGCATCGTCGACATGGACACCGGCCAGCTCATCGGGGACCGCATCAAACTGCTCACCCCGCAACCCGCGACACCGACGGCCGTCGCCAAGACCATCGCACAAGTCGTCAACGGCTTCGGCTGGACCGGCCCGCTCGGCGTGACCTACCCCGGCGTCGTCACGCACGGCGTCGTGCAGACGGCCGCCAACGTCGACAAGTCCTGGATCGGCACGAACGCGCGCGACATCATCAGCGCGGAACTCAACGGCCAGGAGGTGACGGTTCTCAACGACGCCGACGCGGCCGGCCTGGCCGAGGAGCACTACGGGGCGGGCAAGGGACAGTCGGGGCTGGTGGTGTTGCTGACCTTCGGCACCGGCATCGGCTCCGCGGTGATTCACAACGGCGTCCTGATACCCAACACCGAATTCGGCCACCTCGAAGTCGGCGGCAAGGAGGCCGAGAAGCGCGCGGCGTCCTCGGTCAAGGAGAAGAACGACTGGTCGTTCGAGAAGTGGGCCAAACAAGTCACCAAAGTGCTGGTGACCATCGAGAACGCGGTGTGGCCGGACCTGTTCATCGCGGGTGGGGGCATCAGCCGCAAGGCCGAGAAGTGGGTGCCGCTGCTGGAAAATCGCACCCCGGTGGTCGCCGCGGCCCTGCTCAACACCGCCGGTATCGTCGGCGCGGCGATGGCCGCCACCTCGGACGTGACGCACTGATTTTTGCCCGGCAGAGCCGTTTGACGGCGCACTGTCGTTACAATGGTGTTCGGCGACCGCCCGAACGAGAGCGTGCTGGCACGCACGCAGATACCAACGCCGACATCGACATAGCAGACACTTTCGGTTAACCATGCCCTTACCCACCGGAAGTGAGTCCAAACGAAGGGGTGTAAGTGGCAGCGACCAAGGCAAGCCCGGCAACCGAAGCGCCGGTGAAACGCAGCGCCACGAAGGCGCCCGCGGCACCCGCCAAGCGCCCGGCCGCCAAGGCCGCTAACGGCTCGGCCCCCGCGAAGCGGGCCGCCAAGGCCGACGGGGGCGACGCGACCGCGAAGGGCCGCGGCGCCGCGAAGGCGCCGGCGGGTCGCGGGACGAAGGCGGCCAAGGGCGGCCCGTCGGACCCCGACGCCGACCTGAACGCCGCCGAGTCCGACGGTTCGGAGGAGCTGGAGAGCGAGCCCGATCTCGAGGGCGAGGACCTCGATATCGACACGGACCTGGCCCTCGACGACCTGGAGGACGAGGTCGCATCCGACGGTGACGAGGCCGAGGCGAGCGACTCCGACGAGGGCGAGGACGAGGAAGCCGAAGAGCCCGGCGAAGCCGCGCCCAAGGCGAAGGCCCCGGCCGCCGCCGAGGACGACGAGGAGATCGCCGAACCGTCCGAAAGAGACAAGGCTTCGGGTGATTTCGTTTGGGACGAGGACGAGTCCGAGGCGCTGCGGCAGGCGCGCAAAGACGCCGAGCTCACCGCCTCGGCCGACTCGGTGCGCGCCTATCTCAAGCAGATCGGCAAGGTGGCGCTGCTCAACGCCGAGGAAGAGGTCGAGCTCGCCAAGCGCATCGAGGCCGGCCTGTACGCCACCCAGCTGATGGCCGAGCTGTCCGAGCGGGGCGACAAGCTGCCCGCCGCGCAGCGCCGCGACATGATGTGGATCTGCCGCGACGGTGACCGCGCCAAGAACCACCTGCTGGAGGCCAACCTGCGCCTGGTGGTGTCGTTGGCCAAGCGCTACACCGGTCGCGGCATGGCCTTCCTGGACCTGATCCAGGAGGGCAACCTCGGCCTGATCCGCGCGGTCGAGAAGTTCGACTACACCAAGGGATACAAGTTCTCCACCTACGCCACCTGGTGGATCCGGCAGGCGATCACCCGCGCCATGGCCGACCAGGCCCGCACCATCCGCATCCCGGTGCACATGGTCGAGGTGATCAACAAGCTGGGCCGCATCCAGCGCGAGCTGCTGCAGGACCTGGGCCGCGAGCCCACTCCCGAAGAGCTGGCCAAGGAAATGGACATCACGCCCGAAAAGGTGCTGGAGATCCAGCAATACGCGCGTGAGCCGATCTCGCTGGACCAGACGATCGGTGATGAGGGCGACAGCCAGCTCGGCGACTTCATCGAGGACAGCGAGGCCGTGGTTGCGGTCGACGCGGTGTCCTTCACCCTGCTGCAAGACCAGTTGCAGTCGGTGCTGGAGACGCTGTCCGAGCGCGAAGCCGGCGTAGTACGGCTGCGCTTCGGCCTCACCGACGGCCAGCCCCGTACCCTCGACGAGATCGGGCAGGTCTACGGAGTGACGCGCGAGCGCATCCGTCAGATCGAGTCGAAGACGATGTCGAAGTTGCGCCACCCCAGCCGTTCTCAGGTGTTGCGCGACTACCTGGACTAGTCCTGGGCTAATCGCGTCGCGAAAAGCATTCGCGCGCAGCATCTTCCGACGTGTGCTTGAATCTTGCTGGAAATCCGGCACATTCGGCTGCGCTCGGCGGACGTCGGTCGTACCGTGAGGTCATGTCGGTAGGCCGCACGCTCGTCTCGTCAGGATCCGGTTTCGAGGACGCCGTGGGGTATTCGCGCGCCGTGCGCGTGGGCCCGCACGTCGCGGTCGCCGGCACCACCGGGGCCGGGCCGGCGAACGACATCGCAGCTCAGACGCGAGACGCCTTGCGACGCATCGAGATTGCGTTGCACGAGGCGGGTGCCGCGCTGGCCGACGTGATCCGCACCCGGATCTACGTCACCGACATCTCACGCTGGCACGAAGTCGGGGCGGTGCACGCGCAAGTGTTCGGCGCGGTCCGGCCGGCCTCCACCATGGTGCAGGTCGCCGCCCTTATCTCGCCGGAGCTGCTTGTGGAGATCGAGGTCGACGCCTACGTCGACTCCCCCACGGGCGGGAAGGTGCCGTCGGGCAACGGCCGGTAGGGGGCGACGCGGACCACGGCCCGCACCGGCAGCGGGCCGTACAAGTGCGGGAACAACATGGCCTGCGGGTCCGTTGGAACACCTGGCTCCCACCGCACGGGTGAGTCGAGCAGCGCCGGGTCGATGTGCAACAGCACCAGGTCATCTCGGCCGCGGAATAGGCGGTTGGCGGGCAGGTGCACCTGCTCGGGCGTCGACAGGTGGAGGAACTCGGCGGGGGCCTGCGGCCGGATTTCACCGCGTTCACGCGCCGCGCTCCAGTCGGCGGTTCCGCATAGGTGGACCAGCGCGTTTAAGGGGGACGTCACGGTCGTCAACTCTAGGAAAGTTCGCCGAAACCAAACCTTTACAACCCGTGAGAAACGACACACCCGATAACGATCGGGGAACAAGGCGAAAACGCGATACGTCTGAGAAAGTGAAAGTACGAGAACGGAGAAGCCATGAATGCAACTCTGACGACAAGTCGAGAACTGACCAGAGCCGACCGGTGCGACCGCTGCGGTGCCGCAGCCCGCGTCCGGGCCAAGCTCCCCTCGGGCCATGAGCTTCTCTTCTGCCAGCACCACGCCAACGAGCACGAGGCGAAGCTGATCGAGTTGGCCGCCGTGCTGGAGGTCAGCGAAAGCTAATCCGCCGAACTCGCCCGCCGCCAATGTGGAGCGGGCGAGTGTTTATCGGTAATGCTGGACTGAATGAGCGATCAGGTCGCAAAACCATCGCGCCACCACATCTGGCGAATCAGTCTGAGGACCCTATCGAAAAGCTGGGACGACTCGATCTTTTCCGAGTCCGCGCAGGCGGGCTTCTGGTCGGCGCTGTCCCTGCCGCCTCTGCTGCTCGGGATGCTGGGCACCCTGTCCTACGTTGCGCCGTTGTTCGGCGCGGACATGCTGCCCAGCATCCAACGCCAGCTGATCTCCACGGCGCACAACGTGTTCTCCCCCAGCGTCGTCAACGAGATCATCGAGCCGACCGTCCGGGACATCGGCCACAACGCCCGCGGCGAGGTGGTGTCGCTGGGGTTCTTGATCTCGCTGTGGGCGGGATCGTCCGCGATTTCGGCGTTCGTCGACTCCGTCGTGGAGGCGCACGACCAGACCCCGTTGCGCCACCCGGTGCGGCAGCGGCTGTTCGCGTTGTTCCTCTATGTGGTCATGCTGACGGTGGTGGTCCTGACGGCGCCCCTCGTGGTCGTCGGCCCTCGCAAGGTCGCCGAACACATCCCCGTCGGCCTGGAAAACGTGCTGCGCTACGGGTATTACCCGGCGCTGCTGCTGGGCCTGATGCTGGGCGTCATGATTCTCTACCGGGTGGCGCTGCCCGAGCCGCTGCCCTCGCACCGGCTCATCCTGGGCGCGATGCTGGCGACGACGGTGTTCGTGGTCGCCACGCTCGGCCTGCGGTTCTACCTGAGGTGGATCACCAGCACCGGCTACACCTACGGGGCGCTGTCGACGCCGATCGCGTTCCTGCTGTTCGCGTTCTTCGGCGGGTTCGCCATCATGATCGGCGCCGAACTCAACGCGGCGGTGCAGGAGGAATTCCCGGCGCCGACCACCCACGCGCACCGGGTCCGCAACTGGTTGGTGCAGCGGGTGCGCGGGCTGCGGCACCGCCCCGAGGCGCCGGCCCCACCCGCCGCCCGGCCCCGCGACGCGGTGGCGGCCGAGCCGCCGGTGTAGATCAGTCGCGCTTGAGCCGCTCGTAGATCTCCTTGCATTCCGGGCACACCGGCGACCCCGGCTTCGCCGCCCGGGTGACGGGGAAGACCTCGCCGCACAACGCCACGACGTGGTTGCCCATCACCGCGCTCTCGGCGATCTTGTCCTTCTTGACGTAGTGGAAGAACTTCGGGGTGTCGCCGTCGGTCCCGTCGTCGACGCGTTCGTCGGTCTCGGTGCGTTCGATCGTCTGGGTCTGCATGCCTCACATTCTGCCCTGGCCGGCGCGTCGCCGGCAGCGCGCCGTCGCTCGGCAAAATCGCTCAAGCCGGAAACCTGATCTTGTGGGACAGTGGAGAAATGAAGCACGGCTCCGACTTGGGGTTCGACGACGACGGCAGGCCGGTGCTGATCACCGGTGCCGCCGTCTCCTACGAGGAGCAGCACCGCGCCCGGGTGCGCAAGTACATGACGTTGATGGCGTTCCGGATTCCCGCGCTGGTCCTGGCGGCGCTGGCGTACGGCGCCTGGCACAACGGGCTGATCTCGCTGGCCATCGTGGCGTTGTCGATCCCGCTGCCCTGGATGGCCGTGCTGATCGCCAACGACCGACCCCCACGCAGCGCCGACGAGCCGCGCCGCTTCGACGACGCGCACCGGCGCACCCCGCTATTCCCCCGCGCCGAGCGCGCGGCGATCGAGCCGCCGCGCCCCCCGCAGGCGGGTTGGCCGACAAGTCCGCCCGGCGGCTACGGGCCGCGCTAGGGCCCGGCCGGTTCCGGCGCCGGCGCAGATCTTTCGCACTTCTCAGGACATTCTCAGGTCGCAGGCACATTTCTGCACGTCACGACGTGTGAAGTGAGAAGGCGCTGGGAACTCACAGGGCTGATCTGTCGTTAACTCAATGACAGAACAAGCCGAACGGGAGGTCGCTATGGCGAACGCCAGCACGAGCAGATTTGACGGCGATCTGGATGCCCAAAGCCCGGCAGCGGACCTGGTGCGCGTGTATCTCAACGGAATCGGTAAGACGGCCTTGCTCAACGCGGCGGGTGAAGTCGAACTGGCCAAGCGCATCGAGGCCGGCCTCTACGCGGAGCATCTGCTGGAGACCCGCAAGCGCCTCGGAGACAACCGCCGACGCGACCTGGAGGCCGTCGTCCGGGACGGTGAGGCGGCCCGCCGCCACCTGCTGGAGGCCAACCTGCGCCTGGTGGTGTCGCTGGCCAAGCGTTACACGGGTCGCGGGATGCCGTTGCTGGACCTCATCCAGGAGGGCAACCTCGGACTGATCCGCGCGATGGAGAAGTTCGACTACACAAAGGGATTCAAGTTCTCGACGTACGCCACCTGGTGGATTCGTCAGGCGATCACCCGCGGCATGGCCGACCAGAGCCGCACCATCCGGTTGCCCGTGCACCTGGTGGAGCAGGTGAACAAGCTGGCGCGGATCAAGCGGGAGATGCACCAGAACCTGGGCCGCGAGGCCACCGACGAGGAACTGGCCGCCGAATCCGGCATCCCGGTCGAGAAGATCAACGACCTGCTCGAGCACAGCCGCGACCCGGTGAGCCTGGACATGCCGGTCGGCTCGGAAGAGGAAGCCCCGCTGGGGGACTTCATCGAGGACGCCGAGGCGATGTCCGCGGAGAACGCGGTGATCGCCGAGCTGCTGCACACCGACATCCGCAGCGTGCTGGCCACTCTCGACGAGCGCGAGCATCAGGTGATCCGGTTGCGCTTCGGCCTGGACGACGGTCAGCCGCGCACGCTGGACCAGATCGGCAAGTTGTTCGGTCTGTCCCGCGAGCGGGTCCGGCAGATAGAGCGCGACGTGATGAGCAAGCTGCGTCACGGCGAGCGCGCGGACCGGCTGCGGTCCTACGCAAGCTGACGCCCCAGCACGGCCACGAGACAGTATGCCCGCCGCATCGCGGCGGGCATACTGCTTGCCTGGGAGCCGTTACAACCATTCATGCAGCTGGCCAAGTAGACTCAGCGTCGATGGAAGGTGCTGAATGAACGACCTGGTTGACACCACCGAGATGTACCTGCGGACCATCTACGACCTCGAGGAAGAGGGCGTGACACCGCTGCGTGCCCGCATCGCCGAACGCCTCGATCAGAGCGGGCCGACCGTCAGCCAAACCGTGTCCCGGATGGAGCGTGACGGGCTGCTGCACGTGGCCGGCGACCGGCACCTCGAGCTCACCGACAAGGGCCGCGCCTTGGCGGTGGCCGTCATGCGCAAGCACCGCCTCGCCGAGCGGCTGCTGGTCGACGTCATCGGGCTGCCCTGGGAGGAAGTGCACGCCGAGGCATGCCGGTGGGAGCACGTGATGAGCGAGGACGTCGAGCGCCGGCTGGTCAAGGTGCTCAACCACCCGACCACCTCCCCCTTCGGAAACCCGATCCCCGGCCTGCTGGACCTGGGCGTCGGGCCCGACTCGGGCGCCGAAGAGGCACCCCTGGTCCGGCTGACCGAGCTGCCCGCGGGCGCGCCGGTCGCCGTGGTGGTCCGGCAGTTGACCGAGCACGTGCAGGGCGACATCGACCTGATCAGCCGACTGAAGGACGCCGGCGTGGTGCCCAACGCCCGGGTGACGGTCGAGACCGGGCCCGCCGGCGTCACCATCTTGATCCCGGGCCACGAAAACGTCACCCTGCCGCACGAGATGGCCCACGCCGTCAAGGTCGAGAAGGTCTGAGCGCGCGCCGGCCGCTGCCGCCTACCCGGCCCGGCGGCCGAACGATCGCCGCGGCGGCAGCCGCACCCCGAGCCGCTTGGCCAGCCGGTAGCCGGTCATCGCGAGTTCCCGGATGTCTTCCGGCCGCAACCCCGATTGCAACGCGGTGTCCAGCATGCCCGCCATCCGATGGTCGGCGTCGCAGCGCAGCGCGGCCTCCAGCGACACCCCGGCCAGCGGACCGTCGCCCCGCGCGTAGGCGCTGAAGGCGAGCAGCACCAGCGCCTCGACCCGCCACGGCGGCGGCAGCACGCGGGCCAGCAGGGCCCACAGCGACTCGGCCGCACCCGCGTCCTCGCCGACCGCCAACGCGTAGAGCATGTCGCGCACCTGCGCGTCGCACAGCGCGCACCCCAACGCGGCCACCTCGTCGTCGGGCACCGACTCACCGGCGGCGACCCGCGCCGCGGCGGCCAGCGCCCGCTCGACGTCGGCGCGGGCGCACCGGCCCGGCTGCGCGCGCTGCGCCGCCCGGCGCAGCACGCCCTGGTTACGGACCGCGTCGGCCAGCCCGGCGCTGCGCGCCTCGGGCGCGATCACGGCCTGCAGGTCTGCCCGCCGGGCGTAGAGCCGCCGCCCTTCCAGCACCGCGGCGGCGGCCAGCGGTGACGCCGCCGGATCGTCGACGACGCCGCTCGCACCGCAGCCATCCACGCAGTGCCAGGAGCCGCCCGCGGCGACCCGGTCGACGACGTGCGCGGCCCACAGCGCAATCCCGTGTTGCGCCAGCGCCTCCGTGAGCGCCGTGCACAGGCGCCGGTAGTCGTCGTTGCAGCTGGGGCAGAGCGCGCCCTCGGCGTCGACGATGACCGCGATCGCGGCCTCGGGGCCGGCCGCGGCGGCGACGTCCGCCAGCTGCCCCACCGCGCCCGCGAGTTCTTCGGAGAGGTCGACCCGCAGTACCGACCCGAGTTCGCCGCCGTCCAAAGACACCAGAACCAATGAACTTTCGGGAACGAAGCCGAGAACGGCGGGCAGCGCGGCGATGAGCGCACCGGGGCGGGTCAGTTCGAAGTCAGGTTGATCCCTCGTCATGAGCACCAACGCTGACGGTCGCCACCGTCAGGCGGTGCGCACGCGGCCCGGTGCCCGTTCGGACCTGTGGACGAAGCCAGCACTGTGAGTGCAGCTGCTTTACTGTTTACGCCATGAGCTCGGCGCAAGAGTACGACATGGTGGTCATCGGATCGGGGCCCGGCGGGCAGAAGGCCGCCATCGCCTCGGCCAAGTTGGGCAAGTCCGTCGCCGTCGTCGAACGCGGGCAGATGCTGGGCGGTGTGTGCGTCCAAACCGGCACCATTCCCTCAAAAACGTTGCGGGAAGCGGTGCTTTACCTCACGGGCATGACGCAGCGAGAGCTGTACGGGGCGAGCTATCGCGTCAAGGAGAAGATCACCCCCGCCGACCTGTTGGCGCGGACGCAGCACGTGATCGGCAAGGAAGTCGACGTGGTGCGCAACCAGCTGATGCGCAACCGCATCGACCTGCTGGTCGGCCACGGTCGCTTCGTCGACCCGCACACCATCGAGGTCGAGGACCCGGCGCGGCGCGAAAAGATCACCATCAGCGGCGAATACGTCGTCATCGCCACCGGAACCCGGCCGGCCCGGCCGTCCGGCGTGGAGTTCGACGAGGACCGCGTGCTGGACTCCGACGGGATCCTCGACCTGAAGACGCTTCCCGCGTCGATGGTGGTGGTCGGCGCCGGCGTCATCGGCATCGAATACGCCTCGATGTTCGCCGCGCTGGGCACCAAGGTCACCGTCGTGGAGAAGCGCAGCGACATGCTCGACTTCTGTGACCCCGAGGTCGTCGAGGCGCTGAAGTTCCATCTGCGCGACCTGGCGGTGACCTTCCGGTTCGGCGAGGAGGTGACCGCGGTCGACGTCGGCTCGGCGGGCACCGTCACCACCCTGGCCAGCGGCAAGCAGATTCCCGCCGAGACGGTCATGTATTCGGCCGGGCGGCAGGGCCAGACCGACCACCTCGACCTGCACAACGCCGAACTCGAGGCCGACAACCGCGGCCGGATCTTCGTCGATGACTTCTTCCGGACCAAGGTGCCGCACATCTACGCCGTCGGCGACGTCATCGGCTTCCCGGCCCTGGCCGCGACCTCCATGGAGCAGGGCCGGGTGGCCGCCTACCACGCGTTCGGCGAGCCGACCGACGGCATCACCGAGCTACAGCCCATCGGCATCTACTCCATCCCCGAGGTCTCCTACGTGGGGTCCACCGAGGTGGAGCTGACCAAGAACGCGATCCCCTACGAGGTCGGCGTCGCCCGCTACCGCGAGCTGGCCCGCGGCCAGATCGCCGGCGACTCCTACGGCATGCTCAAACTGCTGGTGTCCACCGACGACCTGAAGCTGCTCGGCGTCCACATCTTCGGCACCAGCGCCACGGAGATGGTCCACATCGGCCAGGCTGTGATGGGCTGCGGGGGCACCGTCGAATACCTCGTCGACGCGGTGTTCAACTACCCGACGTTCTCCGAGGCGTACAAGGTGGCGGCGCTCGACGTGATGAACAAGGTGCGAGCGCTCAACCAGTTCCGCCGGTAGGGCCGCGGCGCTAGCACGCGTCGTCGAGGTCGCTGGGCACGGGGTCGCCGGGGCCCCCGGCCTCGGCGCGGGCCAGCAATTGCGCGGTGTGCGCGTCGAACGGGGCCGAGTACGACACGTTCGCCGCGCAGCCGCCCCGCTCCAGCCCGCCGATCAGCCCGATCAGCGTGGTCCCGCTGACCCACGGCCCGCCGCTGGTGCCGTCCACCATGCCCTCACACGCCAGCGCCGGGAAGCCGCTGTCCGAGACCGAGGTGCTGGCCTGGCAGCCGATCGGCGAGCCGCCCACCCCGGCCGGATAGCCGAGCACGGTCACGCGGCTGCCGGGCGGCGGGGTGGTCCCGAGCGTCAGCGCCAGGCCGACGCGCGACTCCACCGAGCCGCCGGCGTCATTGGTCACCCGGGCGACCGCATAATCGGCGTGCGGGTCTTTGCTGGCGGTCCAGCGCGGATCGAGGTAGACGGCGTCGGCCTTCCACACGTCGGCGGGCGCGGGCGCCGCGTCGCCGGCGAAGCCGGGGACGAACGTCACCTGCGAGGCGCCGGCCAGGCAGTGCGCTGCGGTCATCATCAGGTTTCCCGCCGACGAGTGCACCACCGAACCCGTGCAGACGTGCAAAGGACCGCCGTCGACGAAGATCGCGCCGACACGCCGGTCCGGCTCGACCGGCGCGGCGGCCGCCTGCTGTTGGGGCTGGCCGAGCCGTTGAACCGACCCCCCGATCCGCGGCGCGGCCACCGGGGCGCCCGACGCATGCTCGACCGGCCGGGCGCACGACGTCAGCGACGCGGTGACGCCGACCACCGAGCAGAGCACGACCACCGGTAAGCGCATCGGTTTCATCATGCCTGACGGGGACCGGCCCGGCCGACTCGCGCGCGCCACGGCGCCGGCGTCGGTTTGCTGGTCGAACGCCCGCGGGGCGTGCGGCCGCCCCGCCGGATTACCGTTACGCCAAGCCGCGTTTCACAGGCAGGACGCGAAGTGAGTTCGCTGTGCAATATCGATGTCCCCTGATTCGGGGGACACTTGGTAGGGCACCCTGGAGAAACCCCCGACAGGAGGCAAACCCACGATGGCTCACCACCAGGACCCGGACGACAGCTACTACCAGCCCGGTCAGGCCGGCATGTACGAGCTCGAGCTGCCGGCGCCGCACTTGTCGGCGGCCGACGGCCGCGGCCCGGTGCTGGTGCACGCCCTGGAGGGCTTTTCCGATGCCGGCCACGCCATCCGGCTGGCCGCCACCCACCTCAAGGCCGTGCTGGAGGGCGAGTTGGTCGCGTCGTTCGCCATCGATGAATTGCTGGACTACCGGTCGCGGCGGCCGTTGATGACGTTCAAGACCGATCACTTCACCAGCTACGACGACCCGGAGTTGAATTTGTACGCGTTCCGGGACACCGTCGGCACCCCGTTCCTGTTGCTGGCCGGCATGGAGCCGGACCTGAAGTGGGAACGCTTCATCACCGCCGTGCGGCTGCTGGCCGAGCGGCTCAACGTGCGGCAGACGATCGGCCTGGGCACGGTGCCCATGGCCGTGCCCCACACGCGCCCGATCACGATGACCGCGCACTCCAACAATCCCGAGCTGATCGCCAACTTCCAGCCGTGGATCTCCGAAATCCAGGTCCCCGGCAGCGCGTCGAACCTGCTGGAGTACCGGATGGCTCAGCACGGCCACGAGGTGGTCGGCTTCACCGTCCACGTGCCGCACTACCTCACCCAGACCGACTACCCGGCCGCCGCCGAGGCGCTGCTCGCCCAGGTCGCCAAGACCGCCTCGCTGGAACTGCCCCTGATGGCGCTGACCGAGGCGGCCGCCGTGATCCGCGCGAAGGTCGACGAGCAGGTCGAGGCGAGCGCCGAGGTCGCTCAAGTGGTGACCGCGCTGGAGCGCCAGTACGATGCCTTCATCGACGCTCAAGAAAACAGATCGTTACTAACGCACGACGAGGATCTGCCCAGCGGCGACGAGCTTGGCGCGGAGTTCGAGCGATTCCTGGCCCAGCAGGCAGAGAAGAAGTTCGACGACGACGACAGGCCTGACCCGCCCCGCCCTTAGCCCGGCCCGCTCTGCGCCCGGCCCGACAGCAAGGTTGGCGATATGACCGAGCGGAAGCGCAACAGCACGCTCCGCCCGGTGCGTGAAGTGACCGCACCCCGGCTGGAATTCCGCACCATCCACGGCTACCGGCGGGCCTACCGGATCGCGGGTTCCGGGCCGGCGATCCTGTTGATCCACGGCATCGGCGACAACTCCACCACGTGGAACGCGGTGCAGGCCAAGCTCGCCCAGCGGTTCACGGTCATCGCGCCGGACCTGTTGGGCCACGGGAAGTCTGACAAGCCACGGGCCGACTACTCGGTGGCCGCCTACGCCAACGGAATGCGGGACCTGCTCAGCGTCCTGGACATCGAACGGGTGACCATCGTCGGTCATTCCCTGGGCGGCGGCGTGGCCATGCAATTCGCCTACCAGTTCCCGCATCTGGTGGAGCGGCTCATCCTGGTGGGCACCGGCGGGGTCACCAAGGACGTCAACGTCGTGTTCCGCTGGGCCTCGCTGCCGCTGGGCAGCGAAGCCTTGGCGCTGCTGCGCCTGCCCCTGGTGCTGCCGGCCGTACAGATCACGGGCCGCGTGCTCGGCATGGCGTTGGGCAGCACGGGCCTGGGCCGCGACCTGCCCAACGTCCTGCGGATCCTCGACGACCTGCCGGAGCCGACCGCCTCGGCGGCGTTCAGCCGCACCCTGCGGGCCGTGGTCGACTGGCGGGGCCAGATCGTGACCATGCTCGACCGGTGCTACCTCACCGAGGCCATCCCGGTGCAAATCGTCTGGGGCAGCAAAGATGTGGTGGTCCCCGTCCGGCACGCGTGGATGGCGCACGCCGCAATGCCGGGGTCGCGCCTGGAGATCTTCGAGGGCTCCGGCCACTTCCCCTTCCACGACGACCCGGCCCGCTTCCTCGATGTCGTCGAACGCTTCATCGACAGCACCCAACCGGGTGAATACGACCAGGCCGCCCTGCGCCAGTTGTTGCGCACCGGCGGCGGCGAAAAGGCCGTCACCGGCCCCGCTCCCACGCGCGTCGCGGTGTTGAGCGCGATGGGCTCCGACGAACGCAGCGCCACCTGACGCGCGCCACGTCGCGGGTCGTACAGTCGCGGCATGGCCATCGACGTGACGGTTTTGCGGGTCTTCACCGATTTCGAAGGTAACCACGGCAACCCGCTCGGCGTGGTCGACGCGCGCCAGGTCGAGCCCCGCGATCGGCAGCGGCTGGCGACCCGATTGGGTTTCAGCGAAACGATTTTCGTGGAGGTACCCGCCGCGGGCGCGACGACCGCGCACGCCGTGATCCACACGCCGCGAACCGAGCTGCCGTTCGCCGGGCACCCGACCGTGGGCGCCGCGTGGTGGCTGCGCGAGACCGGCGCACCGATCAACACGTTAAGCATCCCGGCCGGTGTGGTTCAGGTCAGCCACGGCGTGGGTGCGCGCGGTGACGGCACCGGGATCAGCGCCCGATCGGAATGGGCACCGGAATTCGCCCTGCACGAATTCGATTCTGCAACAGCCCTTTTCGACGCCGACCCGGCTGATTTCACCGACGACACCTCGCATTACCTGTGGACGTGGACCGACCGGGCCGCGGGCGCGGTACGCAGCCGCATGTTCGCCGCGAATCTCGGCGTGACCGAGGACGAGGCGACCGGCTCGGCGGCCATGCGGATCACCGACTACCTGAGCCGGGATCTTTTCATCACCCAAGGCAAGGGGTCGGTCATCGAAACCACCTGGAACGCCGAGGGCTGGGTGGGAGTCACCGGGCGGGTGGTCAATGACGGTGTGCGCCAAGTCAACTGACGCGCCGACCGTCGCTCAGCGCTGCCGGTGCAGCACCGCGGCGAGGTGGTCCTGCAGCGGTTGCCCGACCCCGCCCATCTGCACCGTGTAGGACAGCTCGTCGCCGGCGAGGCGCAGCGAACGGCCCACGGCGGTCACCTCTTTGGCCGTCGGCGACAGGCCAATGGTCGCGGTCGCCGTCGCGATGTCGATCACGTCGCCGGCGCGCGAATAGGTGCCGACCTCGATTTCGGTGATGCCGCTCGGGTGGGCCAGCACCCACTCGACGCGTCCGGGCCGCGGCACGCGAAGGTATCCGGTTTCGGCGTGCAGCGGCGTGCCGTCGGCGACCGCCCGGGTCTTCTGGCCGTAGGCCAAAAACGGTTTACCGACGTGGCCGAACACCACTTCTTCGTCGTAGTCGAAGGGCTCGATGGTCGGATACTTCCCCGACCCCCGACCGGCCCAGGCGCCCAGCAGCGGGGCGAGCTCCGCCAGATCGGGATGCAGTTCGACGGGCATGGGTCCTCAGCCTAGACCTCAGCCCGGCGTCGAGACCTTCCGATGTTCGCGCAGCGCCTGGATCTCGCGCTCGAAGTCGGCGGCGGACGAAAACGAGCGGTACACCGACGCGAACCGCAGGTAGGCCACCTCGTCGAGGTCACGCAGCGGACCGAGGATGGCCAGCCCGACCTCGTGACTGGGCACCTCGGGTGAACCCGCCGCACGCACGGTGTCCTCGACCTGCTGGGCCAGTAGGTTCAGCGCGTCGTCGTCGACCTGTCGGCCCTGGCACGCCCGGCGCACGCCACTGATCACCTTTTCCCTACTGAAGGGTTCGGTGACGCCGCTGCGCTTGACGACGGCCAGCACCGCGGATTCGACGGTGGTGAAACGGCGGCCGCACTCCGGGCAGGAGCGGCGGCGGCGGATGGCCTGCCCCTCGTCGGTCTCCCGCGAGTCGATCACTCGCGAGTCGGGGTGCCGGCAGAACGGACAATGCATGACCGCTCCTTTGATGTGCCGACGACCGGGGACCGCAGAGCTTCGAGCCTACCCGCGCCCTGACCTGCGCGGCGAATGGAGGCGTCGGGCGCGGGCGGGCGCGGCGCGGCGGGCAACGCGGGCGACGGGCATGGCCGGATTCAGCCGATGGGGGCGATCAGCGTCTGGCCGGCGACCAGGCTCGGCGAGTTCAAGTCGTTGAGTTCGCGGATCCGCTGGGCGACCTGACCGGTCGGCGCGTCGGGCGCCACCCGGTGGGCGACGTCTTGCAGGGACTCCCCCGCTTCGACCTTGACGACAGCGAGACGGTTGGGGACGTGGGCGGTTGCGGCGGTGGACTCGCCGTTTAGCGCTTGCCCGACGTTGGCGACCAGGCCCAGCCAGAGGGTGATCGCGCCGGCGCCGAGCGCCAGTCCGATGGTGGTCAGCCAGGTGACGGCGCGCTTGCGGTGCGGGGCGCGTGACATCGCGACCCCGGTTCCGTAGTACCGCGTCGCCTGGCCCGCGGGCCGCGACGGGCCGGGGCGGCGGGAGCGGGCCGCCACGCCGACGTGGCCGTAGCGAGGGTCGTGCACAGGCCCGTTGATCGGACGACGCGCGCTACTGGGGCGCTGCGAGACTGTGTGGACGATTGTCATCTTGCGTTCCTCCGGTCAACTGATCCTCGCTCGTGCGTTCGACAGTATCGCTCGTGTGTTCGATAACCGAACATTTGAGCGAAGCGTGTCGCACGCGAGCAAAACGCTAGACCACGCCACCGACAACCCGCTGTCGGTCGTTAGCACTGGCATGAGGCTCAAATACCCGATTGTCCGAAGAGTTACACATTTGTGATTACCGACTTCAGCGGCGTTTTGTTCCCGGAGGCCGCACTCCGACACGCTAGTCGAACACATGTTTGATTCTTGTCGGCGGTGCGGCTACATTCAGTGCCATGAGCGACAGCAACGACACCTCAGCGGCCGATCCCGCCGTTCGACTGCAGTCTGTGGACTCCTCGCTGACCGAGCGGCAGCGCACCATCCTCAACGTCATCCGCACCTCGGTCACCACCCGCGGCTACCCGCCCAGCATCCGGGAGATCGGGGACGCCGTCGGCCTCACCTCGACCTCGTCGGTCGCCCACCAGCTGCGCACCCTGGAACGTAAGGGTTATCTGCGACGCGACCCCAACCGGCCCCGCGCGGTAGACGTCCGCGGCGCCGACGAGGACGTGGTGGCGCCCGCGACCGAGGTCGCCGGGTCGGACGCGCTGCCCGAACCCACCTTCGTGCCGGTGCTCGGTCGCATCGCCGCGGGCGGGCCGATCCTCGCCGAGGAGGCCGTCGAGGACGTCTTCCCGTTGCCGCGTGAACTGGTCGGCGAGGGCACCCTGTTCCTGCTGAAGGTGGTTGGCGACTCGATGGTGGAGGCCGCGATCTGCGACGGCGACTGGGTGGTGGTGCGCCAGCAGAACGTGGCCGACAACGGCGACATCGTCGCGGCGATGCTCGACGGTGAAGCCACCGTCAAGACGTTCAAGCGGGCCGGCGGCCAGGTGTGGCTCATGCCGCACAACCCCGCGTTCGACCCGATCCCGGGCAACGACGCGACCGTGCTCGGCAAGGTCGTGACGGTCATCCGCAAGGTTTGATGCCGCGGGTCAGTCCGCGCGGGTGAATCCGTTCGCCTCGGCGACTTCCTCGCTGGCCAACCAGATCTCGGCGAGCGTGTCCTGGTACAGGTCGCTGCCTGGCGTGTAGTACAGCCCGAAGCGGGCGCTCGCCTTGATCGGGTATCCGTCGGGCACCTGGTACGGGTCGTCCAGGGGCAGGTGAATGGTCGGCCGGCCGCTCGCCGCGGGCCGGCTTCCGTTCACGTCGTCGTCGGTGTCGGCGGCCGCGTGCCGCCCCGCCCGGCGCGCTCCGCCGGAGGCCGCGGCCGCACCGGCTGCCACGGCCTCCGGCGGGGCGCCGCCGTGCGACGAACCTTGGTCCGCGGATGCGGCCGGCCCGTCCGCATAGTCGGCGTCGTGCGGCGCGCTGGGTTCGGCCGCGTCGAGGTACTCCCCCGGTTCGCCGACGGCATCCTCCGGCACCACGTCGGCGTACTCGTCGCCGTACTGGTCGGCATACTCGTCGCCGTGCTGGTCGGAGTGGTCGTCGGGCTCGCGCGCCTCGTCGGGATAGCCGGCCTCGTCAAAGGGGTCCTCGGCGTACCCGGCCTGGTCGTAATCGGCCTGGCCGTAGCCCTCGTCGTAACCGGCCTGCGCCAGCATCGCTTCGGACGGGACCGGGAAGTGGTCGGTGTCGACGGCGTCGGGATCCTCGTCGTCGCGCCCGTAGTCGTCGTCACCGAACCCGCCGCGCCGCCAACCGACCCGCGCGGGCTCCGCGTCCTGCGGCGCGCCGAGCGCGTAGTGCTCGTCGGGGGCGTCCTCGGGCCCCCAGTGCGGGTCGGCGCCGTCGTACCCTGGCGCGTACCCGGCCCCGACCGGGGCGGCGCGGCGCCGGCGCCGCCATCCGACCGCCAGCACCGCCGACACCACCAACAGGACGAGCACCGGCACCCCGGCCAGCAGCCACCACCAGTTCCACTCGGCCTTCTTGGCGCTGGGCGGCAGGACCGACCCGCTCGGCTGGTTCTGACCGGAGATCTGCAGCCCGGACAACAGCGGCGCCAGGTTGGCCGGTTCCGTGCTGAAAGTGTTCTTCGCCCGGTTCCAGGACACCTTGCCGCCCGAGAACTGTTGGGTGATCACGTCGCCGTCGACGGTCTGGTCGGCGACGGGCGCGCCCAGTTTTCCGGTCGGGCCGCGCAGCTTGTCCCAGGCCGCCTTCATCGCGCCGCGCACGACGAACGCGCCGTGGTCGGAGGTCCAGAAGATCACCGGCTTGTCGGCGGCCGAGAAGGTGGCGATCCGGCTGGACGGCGGCAGGCCGCCGTCGGACTCGTTGGCGACGGGGAACCCGAGCCCGCTGCCCGCCGGGCCGCCCAGCTGCTCGTACTTGCCCAGGATGTCGTTCTCGATGGCGTTGGCACCGGTGGCGGCGTTGAAGAAGACCTTGCCGCCGGCGAAGTTCTGGACGATGCCATCGCCGCCGACGGGGTACTGGGCGCCCTGCTTGGCGCCCAACGGGCCGCCCGCCCCGCCGGCCGCGCGCCACGCCATGTTGATCGCCACGGTCGGGTCGATGGCGACCTGCAGGCCCTTCAACTGGTCGGCCAAGGCGGGCGGATCGGTGGTGAACTGCTTGGTCTCGCGGTTCCAGGACACCTGGCCACCGGAGAACTTCTGCGACGACACCTCGCCGCTGTAGGTCTCGTCACCGACCGGGACGCCCAGCACACCGCCGGAGCTGCCGAGCTTGTCCCAGGCCGAGTTGATCGCTCCGCGCACCACGAACGCGCCGTGCTCGGGCGTCCAATAGATCACCGGCTTGTCGCTGGCGGAAAAGGTGCTCACCCGGCTGTCGGGCCCGGCCAGGCCGGGCACCTCGTTGATGGCGGGGAATCCCAGGTCGCTGCTGACGGGGCCGCCGAGCGACTCGTACTTGTCCAGGATCGGCCCGTACATGAACTTGGCGCCGGTCGCGGGGGTGAAGAACATCTTGCCGCCGTCGAAGTCACAGGCGAAGCCGTCGGCCACCGGGTACACGTCGCCCTTGCGGGCGCCCAGCGGGGATCCGTCACCGCCGGCCTTGTCCCAGGCGGCCATGATCGCGGCCTCGGCGTCGCCGATGGGGCTCGCCCCGGCGGCCGGCGCAAGCAATACGGCGGCGAGCGCTGCGGTCGTCAAGCTGACGCACACACTCCCGATCAGCCTGCGCATGTGACCCCTCTGCCCAACACCTAGCCTCCCAGCCGACGGACGCCCCTATCTGCGACGATGCCGTACTTCCGTCCGGCGCGCGGGCCGTGCTCGTGCCAGGTAGCTACCCCCTGACGATCCGCGTATATCACCGGGCTCGCATAACTTTGCTCCAGCGAAGAAGAAATGCGAAGTCAAATGACGAATTTTATAAGAATGGAGACCCCGCCGATGTCGAAATGATGCGCACCGATCGCCGAATCGCAGCCAAATACGGTCCCGTTCGTGCTGCGGCGGCGTTATCGTGGCGCCCGACGCCGCAGGTCCTCAACCGCCGAACGGGCGGCCCGCGACAGCGCGGGTGACACGGGCCCGCCACAGCACAACGCGCCGCGGCGGCGGCCGATGCCGTTGTCCGGCAGCGGTTCTACCGGTCGCCCGGGTCAGGCCCCGAGGCTGCGACCGATGATCTCCTTCATGATCTCGGTGGTGCCGCCATAGATGGTCTGCACCCGGGCGTCGAGATAGGCACGCGCAACGGGGTATTCGCGCATGTAGCCGTAGCCGCCGTGCAGTTGCAGGCACCGGTCGATCAGGTGCACCTGCTTTTCGGTGCTGTACCACTTGGCCATTGCGGCCTGCTCGGCCGTCAGCTTCTTGTCCAGGTGCAACCGGATGAACTCGTCGACCATGACGCGCACCACGGTCGCCTCGGTGGCAAGCTCGGCCAGCACGAATCGGGTGTTCTGGAAGCTGCCGATCGGCTTGCCGAAAGCCTTGCGCTCCTTGGTGTATTGCAGCGTCTGCTCGAGCGTCTGCTCCATGGCGGCGGCCGCCATGATGGCGATCGAGATGCGCTCCTGCGGCAGGTTCTGCATGAGGTAGATGAACCCCATACCCTCTTGGCCCAGCAGGTTTTCGGCGGGCACGTGCACGTCGGTGAACGACAGCTCGGCCGTGTCCTGCGCGTCCAGGCCGATCTTGTCCAGGTGACGGCCGCGCTCGAAACCCTGCATGCCGCGCTCGACGACGAGCAGCGAGAACCCTTGCGCACCCTTGTCGGGATCTGTTTGGGCCACCACGATCACCAGGTCGGCGTTGATTCCGTTGGTGATGAAAGTCTTTGCCCCGTTGAGCACATAGTGGTCGCCGTGGGCGACCGCGCGGGTCTTGATGCCCTGCAAGTCGCTGCCGGTGCCCGGCTCGGTCATCGCGATCGCGGTGATCAGCTCGCCGGTGCAGAACTTGGGCAGCCAGCGCTGCTTCTGCTCCTCGGTGGCCAGCTCCAGCAGGTAGGGCGCGACGATGTCGTTGTGCAACCCGAAACCGATCCCGCTGAAACGGCCCCGCGTCGTCTCCTCGGTGATGATGGTGTTGTAGCGGAAGTCGCCGTCTCCCCCGCCGCCGTACTCCTCGGGAACCGCCATGCCCAGGAAGCCCTGCTTTCCGGCCTCCAGCCAGACACCGCGGTCGACGATCTTCGCCTTCTCCCACTCGTCGTGATACGGCGCGACGTGCCGTTCGAGGAACGACCGGTAGGACTCGCGGAACAGCTCGTGCTCCGACTCGAAAAGAGTGCGCTGGTATTTGATGGCACTGCTCATTGAAGGACCTCCGGCGAGTGGGTTGGCTGCCGCCCAACATATACCAACCAGACGGTTGGTCGGCGCGCGGCTGGGTGCCGCCCGGGGGTCGCGGTGCGTCGAACGGCGACGGGGTCAGCCGGCAGCAAACTCGCGCAGGCGCCCGGCGAGCGCGACGGGGACCCGCGCCTTGATCCGGGTGCCCTCGGCGCAGTGCTCCTCCTGCTGGATGCGCCCGTCGGCGTGCAGCCGCGCCACCAGATCACCCCTGTCGTACGGGATCACGACGTCGACGGCGGCGTCGGCGGGCACGGCGAGCTCCGCGATCCGGCGCCGCAACGCGTCGATGCCCTCGCCGGTGTGCGCCGACACGAACATCGCGCCGGGCAACGCGTGCCGCAGCTTGGCCAGCGTCAGGTCGCTGGCCGCGTCCACCTTGTTCACCACCACCAACTCCTGGGGCGCGTCGCTTCCGTCGGCGCCGTAGTCGGCGAGCACCTCGGTGACGACCTGGCGCACGGCGTTGATCTGGGCCAACGGGTGGGCGTCGGAGCCGTCGACCACGTGCACCAGCACGTCCGCGTCGGCGACCTCCTCCAAAGTGGAGCGGAACGCCTCGACCAGTTGGGTCGGCAGGTGCCGGACGAAGCCGACGGTGTCGGTCAGGACGAACGGGCGGCCGTCGGCGAATTCGGCCCGCCGGGTGGTGGGTTCCAGGGTGGCGAACAGCGCGTCCTGCACCAGGACACCCGCGCCGGTGAGCGCGTTGAGCAGGCTCGACTTGCCCGCGTTGGTGTAGCCGACGATGGCGACGGCCGGCAGGTCGGCGTGCAGGCGGCGGCTGCGCTGGGTGTCGCGCACCTGTTTCATGTCCTTGATCTCGCGGCGCAGCTTGGCCATCCGCTCGCGGATGCGGCGCCGGTCGGTCTCGATCTTGGTCTCACCGGGGCCGCGCAGGCCCACGCCGCCGCCGCTGCCGCCGGCCCGGCCGCCGGCCTGCCGGGACATCGACTCACCCCAGCCGCGCAGGCGCGGCAGCATGTACTCCATCTGGGCGAGCGAGACCTGCGCCTTGCCTTCCCGGCTGGTGGCGTGCTGGGCGAAAATGTCCAGGATCAGGGCGGTGCGGTCGATGACCTTGACCTTGACCGCCTTCTCCAGCGCGGTCAGCTGCGCGGGCGACAGCTCGCCGTCGCAGATGACGGTGTCAGCGCCGGTCGCCAGGACCACCGCGCGCAGCTCCTGGGCCTTGCCGGAGCCGATGTAGGTGGACGGGTCGGGCTTGTCGCGGCGCTGGATCAGACCCTCCAGCACCTGGGAGCCGGCGGTCTCGGCGAGGGCCGCCAACTCGGCCATGCTGGCCTGGCTGTCCGCGGCGGTGCCGTCGGTCCACACGCCCACCAGCACGACCCGCTCGAGGCGCAGCTGGCGGTATTCGACTTCGGAGACGTCGGTGAGTTCGGTGGACAGGCCCGCGACGCGGCGTAGCGCGGACCGGTCTTCGAGGGCGAGTTCGCCCGTACTGGGCTCGGGATCGCGATGTTCGGGATACGTCATAGGCAATATCCGATGATGCACGCGAAAACGCCGACGCGCACCCCGATTAACGTTGCTGGGACCACCACTGCTCGCTGATCTCTCCGTTGGCGACCAACACCGAGGGGCCCCGCAGGTAGCTGGTGTCGTCGGTGACGGTGACGTCGACCTCGCCGCCCGGCACCCGGACCGTGAGGGTGCCGGTGGCGGCACCACCGCCGATGAGGGCCGCGACCGCGGCCGCGACCGTGCCGGTGCCGCAGGAGCGGGTTTCCCCGACGCCGCGCTCGTGCACCCGCATGTGCACCACCCCGCCGGCCGCCGCGGTGACGATCTCGACGTTGACGCCGTCGGGGAATTGGGCCCCGTCGACGCCGACGGGCGCCGCCACATCCAGAGCGGCCAACGCCTCCGGCGTCAGCGTTGGGTCGACGCACGCCAGGTGGGGATTGCCCACGTCGACGGCGAGCCCGGAGAACCGCCGGCCACCGACCACCGCCGTGCCCGGGCCGCACGTGTTGGCCTTGCCCATGTCGACGGTGATTTCGGCGGCGGTGGCGTCGGCGTGGTGCACGGTCACGGGCCGCGGGCCGGCCAGCGACGCAACGACGAACGCGTCCCGCGACTCCAGGCCGCTGGCCCGCAGGTAGTGCGCGAAGACCCGCACGCCGTTGCCGCACATCTGCGCGACGGAACCGTCGGCGTTGCGGTAGTCCATGTACCAGTCCGGGGCGCCGACGCCCTCGGGCAGCCGGTCCAGCACGCCGGCCGACAGTGCGGCGCCGGCGGTGGTGACCCGCAGCACGCCGTCGGCGCCCAGGCCGCGCCGCCGATCGCACAGGGCCGCCACCCGCGCCGCGTCGAGGGTCAGAGCGGCGTCCACGTCGGGCAGCACGACGAAGTCGTTCTCGGTGCCGTGCCCCTTCGCGAATTTCACCAGCTCAGGATACGTCGCGCCAGACCCTCAGCGTTTCGGCGACGGCGGCGGACCGATCGTCCGCGGTGACGTCCACCCAGTGCACCCGGTGGTCACGACGAAACCAGGACCGCTGCCGGCGCACATACCGCCGGGTGCCCACGAACGTCTGCTCGCGGGCCGCGCCGATCGCGGTGGGTCCCCCGCCGGCGTCGAGCGCGGCGATCACCTGCGCGTAACCGAGGGCACGCCCGGCGGTGACCCCCTCGCGCAGCCCGTTGTCGAGCAGCGCTCGCACTTCCTCCACCAGCCCCTGCTCAAACATCGCGTCGGTCCGTCGGGCCAGGCGCTCGTCGAGAACCGCGGTCGCACAGTCCAATCCGATGATGGCGGCACCCCACCGCGGGGTGCCGATGCGCGGCGCGGACGCCGCGAACGGCAGCCCGGTCAGCTCGACCACTTCGAGGGCGCGCACCGTGCGCCGCCCGTCGGTCGGCAGGATCGCGGCGGCCGCGGCGGGGTCGCGGCGGGCCAGTTCGGCGTGCAGCGCGCCCACCCCCACTTCGGCCAGGCGCCGCTCCCAGCGGGCCCGCACCTCGGGATCGGTCGCGGGAAACGACCAGTCGTCGAGCAGCGATTGCAGGTAGAGCATCGAGCCGCCCACGATCAGCGGCACGGCACCGCGGGCCGCGATGGCGTCCACGTCGGCCGCCGCCGCGCTCTGGTAGCGGGCGACGGTCGCGGTCTCGGTGACGTCGAGGACGTCGAGCTGGTGGTGCGCGACGCCGCGGCGCGCCACGACGGGCAGCTTGGCCGTGCCGATGTCCATGCCGCGGTAGAGCTGCATCGCGTCGGCGTTCACCACCTCGGCGCCGACGCGCTCGGCGAAGTCCAGGGCCAGCTGCGATTTGCCGGTGCCCGTCGGGCCGATGATCGCCAGCGGTCGCACGGGCGGGCTCACGGCTGCCAGGCGCCGGCGAAATACCCCACGCCGTAGGGCGCCCCCCGGTAGAGGTCCTTGGCCGACCGCGGCCCGGGCTCGGCGAGGCCGGCGAGCACCTGGAAGGCGACTCGGCCCAGGATCTGGTCGGGTAGCCGCCGCAGGGCGGCGACGTCGCCGCCGGCCAGCGCGTCGTCCAGCGCGTCCTGCGCGCCGGCGTTGCCGGGGTCGTATCCGCCGGGGGCCGCGGGTGTCAGCGTGTTGGCGCCGTCGGCGACCACCAGGACGCCGATCGGGTCGCGTGACTGCTCGATGTCGGCACGCAGCCGCCGGCCCGTGGCGCGCGCGACGTCGGGATCGAGGTCGGCGCGGTAGGTGCGGACCTGCGCGCTGGCCTGCGGCTGCGCCTGGCCGCGCACCCAGCCGGCGATCAGCGCGCACACCGGCAGCGCGGCCGGCGGTCGCGGTTCCCCGGCGGCCGGCGCCAGGTGCACCCGGACGTCGACGCCGAAACCGGCGAAGGTGCCCGACGATTCGGGCCCCCACACGCGCTCGCTGTCGCCGCCGTCGCGGCAGCCCAGGACGATCCAGCGGTGCGGCAGCAGGGCGGCCGCAGCCACACACGCGGCGGTCAGCTCGGCCACCTCCGCGGCGGCCGCGCCGGAGAGCGCGGGCACCAGCACCGGCGCCGACGGGATGATCGCGATGCCGCTCAGCACGCCACCAAACTAACGGGCGCGCCCAGACGGGGTGTCCGGGCTACCGCACGTCGGCGATCACCAGGCGATCGCTGAAGGGGCCGCAGTCCTCGTCGTCGGAATGCGCGGGCCGCTCGGCCGGCGGGCGGCGATCCCCCAGGAGCTCGGACCGCTCGATGGTTGCGGCCTCGCCACGGGCCAGCGCGACGGTCGCGACGATCACCACGGCGACCGCGCCGACGAGCAGGAACGCCTTGGGGCCGGCCGCGTTGAGCGTCTCCCCCAACACCACCACCCCGAGCAGGCCGGCGACGACGGGTTTGGCGACGGTCATCGTCGGCAACGACGCAGTCAGGGCGCCGGCCCGGAACGCCGACTGCTGGAAGATCATCCCGGCCAGGGCGACCAGAATCCACGGCACGAACTCGGGGGACGTCAGGACGCGCAGCGGGTTGCCCTCGGCCATCTCGACGATTCCCTTGGTGAGCACCGCGAACAACGCCAGGGACGACCCGGCCACCACGGCGAGGAGCACCGCGGCGAACGGGCTGCCCGCCCAGATCCGGGCGGCCACGACGCACGCCACCAGCAGGGGCACCATCACCAGCGCCACCACGACCCAGGTCTGCAGCGGCGCGCGCTGGTCGCCGGCGGCGGGGTCGCCCACGATGATCACGACGGCCAGGGCGGCGGCCAGGACCAGCGCCCAGGCCCAGTCGCGCACGCCGACGCGGTGGCCGGCGAGGCGGGCGTAGATGGGCAACGCGAACAGCAGCGCCGTGACCTGCAGGGCCGTCACCAGAACCACCGACCCCCACGCCAGGGCCGCCGCCTGCAGGCTGTAATTGGCCACCGCCGCCAAGCCGCCGAGCCACCAACGGGTGTCGCGCAACGACATCCGGAACAGCTCCAGGTGGCCGACGTCGCCGTCGGTGACCTCGTGAGCGCAGCGTTGCCGGATCACATCACCCACCGCGGACGCCAGCGCGGCAAACAACGCAAGCAACGCCGCGACATCAACCTTGGACATGTATCGACCCCTCCGCCCCCTACCGCTTCGACTCAGCTTTCCCCGAAGCGCCCCCGAAGACACGCACAGTTTGCCATCGGTTCAGCTACGACTCTATGACGCTGGACACGTCGTCGAGGACGCCGCAGGTAACCCTTTGATTATTACTTCCTTAACCTATGTAACAGCTGGGCTACCGGTATGAAAACGGCGGTCGAACTCAGGCCTCGCGGGCCGCGCTGGACGGCACCAGCGGGTCGTCCTGCGGCTTCCCGGGCGGCACGTCGTGGGCGTTCATCGAGGCGGCTTCGCCGCGGGCCAGCGCGGTCGTGGCGAGCACCACCACCGCCACCGCGGCCAGCAGGGCCAACAGCTTGGGGCCGTTGGTGTTGAGGGTCTCGCCGAGCACGGTCACCCCCAGCACCGACGCGACCAGCGGCTCGCCCACCGTCATCGTCGGCAGCGACGCCGTGAGCGCACTGGCCCGGAACGCGGACTGCTGAAAGATGGTGCCCAGCACCGCGACCAGCAGCCAGCCGTACAGCTCGGGGGCGCGCAGCAGCGCCCCGGCGCCGCCCGGGAGCACGTCGACGACGGCCTTGGTGAACACCGAGAACAGCGCCCACGACGACGCCGAGACGAGCGCCAGCAGCACCGCGGCCAGCGGCCCCGACCATAGGCGCGCACCGAACACGCAGAACACCATGGCCGGCCCCGCCACCAGCGCCACGATCGCCCAGGAGTGCAACGGTGCCCGCTGGACGCCGGCCGCCGGTTCGCCGACGGCGACGAACACCGCCACGGCGCCGGCCAGCAGCAGCGCCCACATCCACTCCCAGCGGCTCAGCCCCTGCCTCGTCATCCAGGCGTACACCGGGAGCGCGAACAGCAGCGCCGTCACCTGCAGGGCCTGCACCAACACGACCGATCCCAGGCCGAGCGCCACGGCTTGCAACGCGAAACTCCCCACCGCTGCGCCGCCGCCCAGCCACCACCGCGCGTCGCGCAACGACATGCGCAGCAACTCCAGGTGGCCGACCTGTTGGTCGGTGATCTCCTGCGCGGAACGCTGCCGGATAACGTCGCCGACCCCGGACAGCAGCGCCGCGACCAGCGCCAGCAGCGCCGCGATATCCACCTTGGCTATGGCGACCGACCTCCCCATCGACACGCGGCACCCAGGGCCGCTGCACGAATCATGCGAACCGCGTCACCCGGCGCCCGGCTCTTACCGGCCCGCGACCCCGGGTACCGTCGAGCTATTGCGTCACCGCAGAGCG
>NZ_LZKC01000354.1:0-15799 GCF_001672685.1 Mycobacterium sp. E2462 | reverse complement strand
TTTCCTGGAAGAAGTCGGTGTCGAAGTACGCGGTCTGGTCGACCGGGCAATAGAACGGCCCCACCGCTGTGGTCGCGGCCCCACATCCGGTGTTGACCCGGCCGGTGAACAGCCGGACGTGCGGGCGGGTGTAACTCGGCATCAGCTGATGCCAGACGGCGTCCACGGAGTTGCCGGTCGCGACCACGCGGCACTGCACGTACTTGTTCGCGTCGGCGCCGGTCTTGCACTGGCTCAGGTCGAAGCCCGGCGCGGAGTAGCCGCCGGTGCCCGGCTGCTGCTGCGTGGTGACCTTGCCGGGATCGATGCCCAAAAACAGCGCTCCGATGAGGATCAGCAGCCCGAGGCCCCCGCCACCGACGGCCATCCCCATGCCGCCCCCGCCCGACGAAGAGGCGGTGCTGGTGTCGATCTGCATGCCCTCGTTGAAGGTCATCGCACGCTCCTGGGGGTGTCGGGGGGCAAGGGCAGCGCTAGGAAGAATCTATCCTGGCCCGTCGCCGGCCGCCGCCAATAACGGCACCACGACGTCGCTGATCGGGGTGGGCAGCCCGTGGGCGCGGCCCTTGCGGGCGATCACGCCGTTGCGGATGTCCCACTCCATGGGTCGCCGGTGCTCCCGGTCGGCCAGGATCGAGGTGCCCATGTCCTGCGGGGCGTTGCCGAACAGGTCGACCACCTCGTCGACGACGCCGTCGGGCAGCCGGGCGCCCTCGGCCCGCGCCACCGTCAGGCATTCGGCGACGTAGCGGCGGGCCAGCGCGGCCACGTCGTCGCGGCGGAACATCCCGGACCGCCGCCCGGACAGCGCCATGAAGCCGGCCAACGCGTTGGTCAACAGCTTGCGCCAGGACGCGGTGACGAAGTCGGGGTCGCAGTCCACCCGGCAGCCCGCGCCGCGCAACAGTTCGGCGACGCGCTGCGCCGCGGACCCGTCGGGCAGCACCAGCGACGGCGCATTGCGCAGCCGCACCCACCCCTCGGGTTGGGTCTCGGCCGAATACCACACGATGCCGGGCAGCACGGGCGACGCCGGGCAGTGCGGGCCCACCCGCTCGACCTGTTCGACGCCGTTCTGCAGCACCACGACGACGGTGTGGGCGTCGCAGAGCGCGGCCAGCCACCCGGCCGCCGCGTCGGTCTGGGTGGCCTTGACCGCCAACAGCACGACGTCCACCGGGCCGCCCACCTGAGCGGGATCGGTGCACACCGGTCCGGGCACGACGATCGGTTCGGCACCGTCGGGCCGCAGCTCGATGCTGTCGCGGGGCGTGCGGCCGCACACCAGGACCCGGTGACCGGCGCGGTGCAGCAGCGCGGCGACCGTCGTGCCGACGGCGCCGGGACCGACGAGGGCGATGTTCGTGGCGATGGTTCGAAGTTACCTGGACGCGGCGCGGCGCTGGACTGCGGACGGCGCCGGATCGGGGCGCCGGCCACCCCTTTAGACTGGTCAGTCAATCAGCCCGGGAAAGAGGAGTATTTGTGCTGCGCAGCCACGCCGCGGGTTCGCTCAGAAGCAGCGACGCCGGCCAGCAGGTCACGCTCGCGGGGTGGGTGGCTCGGCGCCGCGACCACGGCGGGGTCATCTTCATCGACCTGCGCGACGCGTCCGGCGTCGCCCAGGTGGTCTTCCGGGAGGCGGATGTCCTCGAGCAGGCACACCGGCTGCGGGCCGAGTTCTGCGTGGCGGTCACCGGTGTCGTCGAGATCCGCCCAGAGGGCAACGCCAACCCCGAGATCGCGACCGGTGACATTGAGGTCAACGCGGCCTCGCTGACCGTGCTGGGGGAGAGCGCGCCGCTGCCGTTCCAGCTCGACGAGCCCGCCGGGGAGGAGCTGCGGCTGAAGTACCGCTACCTCGACCTGCGGCGCGACGGCCCGGCGCAGGCAATCCGGTTGCGCTCCAAGGTGAATGCGGCGGCCCGCGCGGTGCTGGCGCGCCACGACTTCGTCGAGATCGAGACCCCGACGATCACCCGGTCGACGCCGGAGGGCGCGCGCGATTTCCTGGTCCCGGCGCGGCTGCACCCGGGTTCCTTCTACGCGTTGCCGCAGAGCCCGCAGCTGTTCAAGCAGCTGCTCATGGTGGCGGGCATGGAGCGCTACTACCAGATCGCCCGCTGCTACCGCGACGAGGATTTCCGCGCCGACCGGCAGCCGGAGTTCACCCAGCTCGACATGGAGCTCAGCTTCGTCGACGCCGAGGACATCATCGCCATCTCCGAGGAGATCCTGACGGCGCTGTGGGCGCTGATCGGCTACGACGTCCCGACGCCGCTGCCGCGCATCAGCTACGCCGACGCGATGCGCCGCTTCGGGTCCGACAAGCCCGACCTGCGCTTCGGCCTGGAGCTGGTCGACTGCACGGAATTCTTCTCCGACACCACCTTTCGCGTGTTCCAGGCGCCGTACGTGGGTGCGGTGGTGATGCCCGGCGGCGCGTCGCAGCCCCGCCGGACGCTGGACGGCTGGCAGGAGTGGGCCAAGCAGCGCGGCCACCGCGGGCTGGCCTACGTGCTGGTCGGCGACGAGGCTTCCGGAGGCGAGCTCAGCGGCCCGGTCGCCAAGAACCTGACCGACGCCGAACGCGACGGCCTGGCCGCTCATGTCGGCGCGAGCCCGGGCGACTGCATCTTCTTCTCGGCCGGGCCGCCGAAGCCGTCGCGCGCTCTGCTGGGCGCGGCCCGCGGCGAGATCGCCCACCGGCTGAACCTCATCGACCCGAACGCCTGGGCGTTCGTCTGGGTGGTGGACCCGCCGCTGTTCGAGCCCGCCGACGACGCGACCGCCGCCGGCGACGTGGCCGTCGGCTCCGGCGCCTGGACCGCCGTGCATCACGCGTTCACCTCACCCAAGCCGGGCCAGGAGGATGCCATCGAATCCGACACCGGCAACGTGCTGGCCGACGCCTACGACATCGTCTGCAACGGCAACGAGATCGGCGGCGGCTCCATCCGTATCCACCGCCGCGACGTCCAGGAACGGGTGTTCGCGGTGATGGGACTGGACCAGGCCGAGGCCGCCGAGAAGTTCGGATTCCTGTTGGAGGCCTTCACCTTCGGTGCGCCGCCGCACGGTGGCATCGCCTTCGGCTGGGACCGGATCAACGCGCTGCTGTCCGGGGTGGACTCCATCCGCGAGGTGATCGCCTTCCCCAAGACCGGCGGCGGCGTCGACCCGCTGACCGACGCGCCCGCACCGATCACCCCCCAGCAGCGCAAGGAATCCGGAATAGACGTCAAACCCAAAGCGGTTGACGGGGCATGACCGAAACCCCTGACACCCAGACCATCAACGCGTTCAACCAGGCCCTCGCGGAGGAATTCCGCGCGAACGGGGGCAAGGTGGGCGGTCAGTTCGAGAACGCCAACCTGCTGCTGCTGACGACGACGGGCGCCAAGTCCGGGCAGTCCCGGCTGTCGCCGTTGGCGTACTTCGACGTCGACGGCAGGATCATCGTCCTGGGGTCGTTCGGCGGCTCGCCGAAGGACCCGGCGTGGGTGCACAACCTGCGGGCCAACCCGCGGGCGCACGTCGAGGTCGGCGCCGAGGCGTTCGACGTGGCCGCGCGTGAGCTGCCGGACGACGAGCGCGCGCAGGTGCTGCCGAAGGTCACCGAGAAGGCCCCGGTCTTCGCCGAGTACCAGGCCAAGACCACCCGGGTGATTCCGCTGTTCGAGTTGCAGCGGACCTAGCCGGTGCGGCGCGCGCGGCGGCTGGTGCCCTCGTCGGCCGGCGCCGCCGCGCGAGCGGGCGCCAAGCGGCTGCGCGTGGTGTGGTTCAACCTCGTACAGACCTCCGTCGCCGCGGGCCTGTCCTGGTACTTGGCACACGACGCGCTCGGCCACCCGCAGCCGTTCTTCGCCCCCATCGCCGCCGCGGTGTCGCTCTCGACCAGCAACGTGCTGCGCGCCCAGCGGGCCCTGCAGATGATGATCGGCGTCACGCTGGGCATCGGCATGGGCACCCTCGTTCAAGGCTGGCTCAGTTCGGGGGCCGTGCCGATCGCGGTCGCCGCGTTCGTGGCGCTGTGCGCGGCGGTGTTCATCGGGCACGGCTACATCGGGCAGGGCATGATGTTCGCCAACCAGACGGTGGTGTCGTCCATCCTGGTGCTGGCCCTGTACCGCACCAATGTGGGCTTCGAACGCATCGACGACGCGCTCATCGGTGGGGTGGTGGCGATCGTCTTCGCGGTCGTGCTGTTTCCCGCCGACCCGCTGCAGGTGCTGCGCAGCGCGCGCGTCGGCGTGCTCGCGGTGCTGCACAGCGTCTTGACCCGCAGCGCCGACGTCGCCGCCGGGCGCCGCCGCGCCCCGCACGACTGGCCGCTGTCGGCGGTCGACCGGGTGCACGCGCAGCTCGGCGGGCTCGTCGAGGCGCGCACCACCGCCCGCCAGGTGGTCCGGGTAGCGCCGCGGCGCTGGGGGCTGCGCGCCGCCGTCCGGGCCGCCGATCACCAGGCGGTGCACGTCGCCATGCTGGCCGGGTCGGTCCTGCAGCTGGCCCGCGCGGCGGTGCCGCCGGGCGACGGGTGCGACCGGCTCGCGCAGCCGGTGCAGGCCGCGCTGCTCGACCTCGCGGCGGCCACGGCGCTGGCCGACACCGACCCGACGGGCGCCGGCGTGTACACCGCCGCGGCGCGTCAGTTCGCGCGCGAGTTGCAGTCCGGCGCGCGGGAGAAGCCCGACGTGCTGCTCGCCGACGCCGTGGCGGCCTGCATCGACGACCTGCAGCGGGTCATCGACCTGCGCCTCAGCTGAGGAACTCCTGGACCAGCTTGCGCGGGGCCTGCGTCAGCCACGCCTCGGTGATCAGCTCCTCGAGGTCGCGGGCGGGGATCGCGGCCAGGTTCACCAGCACCGCCGGATAGCCGTCGAAGTGCGGGGTGGTGAAGTAGATGCCCGGCTCGTCGTCGATCAGCGCGAACTTGACGCCCTCGTCGGAGACGCGAACACCGAGGATGTCGCCATCCGGCACGGCGGCCCCGGCCGCCGCCAGCGCGTCGCGCTCGGACGGGCGCAGCGGCCGCTCCCAGGCCAGCAATTTCTTGCCGACCCGCCAATCGTGCGGTGCCGGCTCGGAGGTGAGCGCCAGCTCACCGACGATCCTGGCGACATCGCCCCAGGTGGCCACCCCCCAATTGTGCGCCCGCCGTCACGCCGGTGGCGACGGTTCGAGCAAACGACCCGCCGCGGCGGCCGACGAACGCGGGCCACGTGTGATGAGATCAGCTTCGTGCCTGACGCCGTGCCAGCCGAAGAGGTCCGGGCCGCTCGCCGCCATCGAGTCACCCACCGCACCCAGTACCGCTACTCCGACGTGGTGACCAGCTCCTATGGCCGCGGGTTCCTGACGCCCCGGGACTCGCTGCGCCAGCGCTGCGTGGCCCACGCGCTCACCATCGACCCCGCCCCCAGCGACAGCTCGACCAGCGAGGACATTTTCGGCAACGTCAGCTCGTACTTCCACATCACCGAGCCGCACCGCGCGCTGACGATCACCAGCGACTCCATCGTCGACGTGTTCCCCCCGGCGCCCGGCCGCTACACCGACGGTCCGGCGATGCGGCCGTGGGAGGCCGCCCGCCCGTCGGGGCCGGCCGGCGCGCTGGCCGCCGAGTTCACCCTCGACCTGCGGCCGCCGGAGATCACCGACGAGGTCCGCGACTACGCGGCGCCCAGCTTCGTCCCGGGGCGGCCGCTGGTCGAGGTGCTGCGCGACCTCACCTCGCGCATCTTCACCGACTTCACCTATCGCTCGGGGTCGACAACGATTTCCACCGGGGTAAAAGAGGTTCTGCAGGCGCGCGAGGGGGTATGCCAGGACTTTGCAAGGCTGGCGATCGCCTGCCTGCGAGCCAACGGGCTCGCGGCCAGTTACGTGTCCGGTTATCTGGCCACCGACCCGCCTCCCGGAAAGGATCGGATGATCGGCATCGACGCCACCCACGCGTGGGCGGCAGTGTGGACTCCCGCGGAGCCCGGCCAGTTCGAGTGGTTGGGGCTCGACCCCACCAACGACCAGCTGGTCGACGAGCGGTACATCATCGTGGGCCGTGGCCGCGACTACGCGGACGTTCCGCCGCTGCGCGGCATCATTTACACCAACTCCGAACGCAGCGTCATCGATGTCGCCGTCGACGTGGTGCCCTTCGAAGGGGACGTGCTTCATGCGTGACTTCCATTGCCCCAACTGCGGCCAGCGGTTGACGTTCGAGAACTCGGCCTGCCTGAATTGCGGTAGCGCGTTGGGGTTTTCGCTCAACCAGATGGCCCTGCTGGTGATCTCCGACGAGGACCAGTCCGAACACGCCGGCTTCGTCAGCGCCTCCGAGTATCAGCTGTGCGCGAATCTTCGTCTGGCCGAATGCAATTGGCTGGTGCCCAAGAACGACTACGGCAGGTTGTGCGAGTCGTGCGCGCTCACCACCATCCGGCCCAACGACGCCGACACCGCCGGCCTGGCGGAGTTCGCCCGGGCCGAGGCGGCCAAGCGCCGGTTGATCGTCGAGCTGCACGAGCTGAAGCTGCCGATCATCGGGCGCGACCAGGATCCCGAGCAGGGCTTGGCGTTTCACCTGCTATCCAGCGCCCAGGAGAAGGTGTTCACCGGGCACGACAACGGCGTGATCACCCTGGACCTGGCCGAGGGTGACGACGTCCACCGCGAGCAGCTGCGCGTGGAGATGGACGAGCCGTACCGAACCCTGCTGGGGCACTTCCGGCACGAGATCGGGCACTACTACTACTACCGGCTGGTCGCGCCGTCGCAGCAGTACGTAGCCCGGTTCAAGGAGTTGTTCGGCGACCCCGACGCCGACTACCAAGCCGCGCTGGACCGGCACTACAACGACGGCCCGCCCGACGATTGGCAGGAGGACTTCGTCTCGTCCTACGCCACCATGCACGCCGCCGAGGACTGGGCGGAGACCTTCGCCCACTACCTGCACATCCGCGACACGCTGGACACCTCGGCCTGGTGCGGCTTCGCCTCGGCGTCGGCGACCTTCGACCGGCCGTCGTTGGGCCCCAGCGCTTTTCAGACGATCATCGACATGTGGCTACCGCTGTCCTGGTCGCTGAACATGGTGAACCGGTCGATGGGTCACGACGACCTGTATCCGTTCGTGCTGCCGGTCAAGGTGTTGGAGAAGATGCAGTTCATCCACACCGTGGTCGACGAGGTGACCGCCGAGGCCCGGGGACCGGCGACCGTCGCGAGCTAGGCCCGTCAAGCGGGCATCACCCGGCGCTCGTCGGGACCCCACAGCGGCTGCATGCCGCCCGGCAGGGCCAGCTGCGTGGTGGTGATCACCTCGGCCAGGTCGCGCAGTTCGGCGTGCACCGAGCCGAGCAGTTCCGCGAGGTCCGCGCGGCGCCCGTCGTCGCTGACGGCCTCGAGCTGCGCGGGCACCGAGCGGCGCAGCAGCGTGCCGATCTCTTCGACCAACCGCTCCGGTCGTGACGATCCCGACGCTCCCGGCAGGTCCTTGAGGTCGGCGCGCAACCGCTCCACCTGGTAGAGCAGCGACCGCGGGTTCTGCGCGTCGAACAGCATCAGCTCCGCGACCGCGGCGACGCTGAACGTGCCGACGGTGCGGCGCCGGTAGCTCACCGAGGACTCGCACGCCACCAGCGCCGCCTCGATGATGGTCTGTTCGGCGGCCGCGCCGCGCACGACGGCGAGGGTGGCCTCCAGCAGCGCGGTCAGCCACAGGCCCCGCTCGATGCGCTTGCCGATGTCCATCACCGTCCATCCGACGTCGCGCACCATCGACTCCCCGGCCACCCCGGACAGGGTCAGCATGCCGGCCAGCGTCTGGGACTGCGCGGCGGCGAGGCGGGCGTCGGCCTCGGCCAGGGAGTCCGGCGGTTCGCACGGCTGCGCCAGCGCCCGCTCGACCCCCGCCAGCACCATCCAGGTGTCGTTGGACATCTGGTCGCGCACGGCCCGCGCCGCCAGCGCCAGACCCTCCACGGACCCCACCAGCGAGCCCGGGCGGCCGGGGTCCACGGTCAGCGACCACAGCGTCGAGGGCGCCACGGCGATCATCTCGGCGGCGTCGCTGCCGCCGTCGACCGCGGTGTCGGTGCCCGTGATGCCGCCGAGCGCGGCCAGCAGCACCGGCACGCATTCGCTCTCCTCGCTGTCCTGGTGGTGCCGGTAGACGTGGAAGCGGTCGCGGGTCACGATGAGTAGCCGCGCCATGCTCTCGGCGCGTTCGCCGTACCGGCCGATCCAGAACAGGTCGGACAGCACGCGCGGGGAGCTGACACCCCAGGTGCCCGCGGCCGTCTTGGCCGGCGCGGCGGGCGACGGCAGGCCCACGGTCTCGGCCCGCGCACGCTCCGTCGGGCGCACCCACACGTCTTTGGCGGCAGTGGTTTTCATCGTGTACGCCGCCGGTCCGGGCGCCAGCACGTAGCCGATGCCGCCGATCATCGGCGCGTAACCGCCGCGCTGCGCCACCGTGAACAACCGCATCCCCACGCCGGCCGAGGCCAACACGCCGGCGTGGTCGGTGGGCGCCGAGGAGAACTGCGGCAGTTCCTGTCCGATCCACTGCCACGGCGCCTTTTCGATTCGCGCCGCCAGGTGCGTCAGCTGGCGCGACGACAGCGTCGGGCCCACCAGGGTCTGCTCGCCGACGGTCGACTTCACCAGCAACGACGACAGGTTGGCCAGCAGGTGCGAGCGTTCCGCCGCGACGCCGCCCCAGTAGACCGGCGCGCTGTACAGCAGCGGTTCCTCGGCCAGCAGGTGCTCGGCCATGCGCGGCAAAAACCGCAGCAGCCCAGGGTTTTCCAGGACGCCGCTGCCCAGCGTGTTGACCACGGTCACCGTCCCGCGGTGTACCGCCTCGACCAGGCCCACCACGCCCAGCCGCGAGTCGGCGCGCAGGTCCAGGGGGTCGGAGTAGTCGGCGTCGACCCGGCGCAGCACCACGTCGACGCGTTTGAGGGTGCCCAGCGAGCGCATCCACAGCTTGCCGTCGCGGACCACCAGGTCCGCGCTCTCCACCAGCGGGAAACCCAGCAAGGTCGCCAAATAGGCTTGGTCGAAGGCGGTTTCGGAATAGATGCCGGGGGTGAGCACCACCACCACCGGGTCCTGGGCGACGTCGGGCGCCGCGTCGATGAGCGCCAGCCGCAGCGCCTGCGCGAACGGTGTGGTGGGGCGCGGCGCGATGCGCTCGTAGAGGTCCGGGATCGAGTGCGCGACGACGCGCCGGTCGGCCAGCGCGTAGCCGGCGCCCGACGGCGCCTGCGTCCAGTCGGCGTTCACCTGGAAGGTGGCGTCGGGCTGGCGGCTCACGTCGCAGCCGTGCATGAACAGCTGGTGGTGCCCGGGCACGTCGATGCCGCTGGCCGCGCGCACGTAGCCGGGATGGGCGAACAGCAGCTCCGGCGGCAGGATGCCCTCGGTGAGCAGGGTGCGCGGCCCGTACAGGTCGGCGAGCACGGCGTCGAGCAGCCGCGACCGCTGAATCAGCCCGGCTTCCAACACGTCCCAGTCCGCCGCCGCCAGCACGATCGGCAGGGTGTCCAGGCTCCACGGTCGCGGCTCGACCCCGGGGGCCTTGCCCTCGCCGCCGGAACCGACGTCGGTGTAGGTGATGCCGTCGTTGTCGATGAGGCTGTGCACCACCGAGCGCAGCCGGTCGAGCCCGGCCCGGCCGCGCTCGGCGATCGCGTCGGCCAGCTCCGCCCACGCCGGGCGCACGTTGCCGTCGCGGTCGACGAATTCGTCGTAGCCGATGGCGGGCCCGTGCCGCAGGTCGAACAGCGCCTCCTGGGCGCGCGCGGCCCGGTACCCGGCCAGCAGGCGGTCGGCGTCGTACCGGTCGCCGACGGTGCCCGTCGCCGCCGGCGGTCCGCCGAATGTCATGTCCGCTACCGCCATTACCGCTGCACGGTACGCACGCGGCGCAGGTCGAGGATGCCCGGCGCGCCGATGTCGGTGGAGATCCGGGCCTGCTTCTCCCGGAGGTCGGACAGGTCGAGCTTGCCGGGGGTGAAGCCGGTGGCCTCGAAGCGGCGCGCGCGGCGCGCCTCGGCCTCGACGGCGTTCACCGGGGGCTCCTCGTAACTGCGCCCGCCGGGGTGTGCGACGTGGTAGGTGCAACCCCCGCGCGAGGTGCCCGAGGTCAGGTCGATCAGCTCGAACTGCAGCGGCACGTCCGTCGAGATCGTCGGGTGCAGCGCGCTGGGCGGCTGCCAGGCCTTGAACCGCACGCCGCCGACGTGGATGTCGGGGTTGTCGGTGGCCAGCAGCGGCACCGGGTAACCGTTGGCCGTCACCACGTAGCGGTGCCGGTCCGCGCCGATGATGCGGACCTGCACCCGCTCGACCGACGAGTCGACGTAGCGGGCGGTGCCCGTCGCGGTGGACTCCTCGCCCAGCGTGGTCCACGGCTCGATGGCGCCGCGCAGCTCGATCTCCACCCCGTCGAACACCGCGGTGCCGATGCGCGGGAAGCGGAATTCGGTGAACGGGTCCAACCAGCTGGTCTCGAACGCGATGCCCTGCGCGCGCAGGTCCGCGGCCACGTCGGCGATGTCGTGAATCAAAAAGTGCGGCAGCAGGTATCGCCCGTGCAGGTTGGCGCCGTGGCGGATCAGCGGGGCGCGCAGCGGTTGCTCCCAGAACCACGCGACCAAAGACCGTACGAGCAGCGACTGCACCATCGCCATCCGCAGGTGCGGCGGCATCTCGAAGCCCCGCAGCTCCAGCAGGCCGAGCCGGCCGCGGGGGCTGTCCGGACTGTAGAGCTTGTCGATGCAGAACTCGGCGCGGTGGGTGTTGCCGGTGAGGTCGGTGAGCAGGTGGCGCAGCGCGCGGTCGGTAACCCACGGTTTCGCTTCGCTTTTCAGGCCGCCGCCGCCCAGCCGGGCGATCTCGGCGAACGCGATCTCCAGCTCGTAGAGGGCCTCGGCGCGGCCCTCGTCGACCCGCGGCGCCTGGGAGGTGGTGCCCACGAAGCGGCCGGCGAACAGGTAGGACAGCGACGGGTGGCGCTGCCAGTAGGTCAGCAGCGACACCAGCAGGTCCGGGCGCCGCAGCAGCGGCGAGTCCGCGGGGGTCACGCCGCCCAGGGTGATGTGGTTGCCGCCCCCGGTGCCGCCGTGGGTGCCGTCGATGTCGAACGACTCCGTGGACAGCCGGGCCAGGCGGGCCTGCGCGTACAGCGTTTCCAGCTGCTGGCTCTGCTCGGCGAAGCTGGCGGTGGGCGCCACGTTGACCTCGATGACACCCGGGTCGGGCGTGATCGTCGTCGAGCGCAGCCGCGGGTCCGGCGGCGGCCCGTAGCCCTCGATCACCAACGGGCAGTTGGCCTTCGCGGCCGCGGCCTCGGTGCGGGCGATCAGGTCGACGAAGTGCTCGAGCGCCTCGGTCGGCGGCAGGAACGCATACAGCACGCCGTCGCGGATCTCGGCGACCATCGCGGTGGGCGGCGCGGCGGCGTCGTCGTCCAGCACCGCGTCGCCCGCTGCCTCCGGTTGTTCGGCCAGCGTGTCGCCGACGGCCAGCGGGTCGGCGTCGAAGGACGGCCGCGGCGGCCGCCAGCTGATCGCGTCCAGCGGCAACCGCAGCCCCGCCGGGGAGTCCCCGGGCAGCAACACGATGCGGCCGCGGCGCAACCGCCAGTCGGCGCTGGCCCAGCCCAGGTCGTCCTCGCGCCGGTGCAGGGGCAGCACGTACGCCGCCGGCGTGTTGACGGACTCGTCCAGCCGGGCCAGCAGTGCCGCGCGGCCCGCGGGGGAGTCGACTGCCAGGTCGTCGTCGGGCTCCACCGGAAGTCCTTCGGGCTGGCGCACTTTGGTCGCCAACCGGTGCAGCGGGTCCTCGTAGGCGGGCCGCACCTGCGTCGGCGGCAGGCCCAGCCCGTCGGCGATCCCGGCGAGCAGCTGCTGCGCGGCCCCGTCGTCGGCGGGGCTCGTGGCTCCGGGGGTCCACGGGTCGGCCAGTAGCGCCTCGTCGGTCCACAGCGGCCGGCCGTCGGCGCGCCAGAGCAGGGCGATCTGCCAGCGCGGCAACGGTTCTCCGGGATACCAGCGGCCCTGGCCGCGTTGGATCAGCCCCGTCGGGGCCCACGCAGCCTTCAGGCGGGCGGCCAGGTCGGACGCGCGCTCGCGCTTGTGCGGGCCGTCGGCGGCGGTGGTCCACTCCTCGCCGACCTGGTCGTCCACCGAGACGAAGGTCGGCTCGCCGCCGACGGTGAGCCGCACGTCGGCGGCGGTCAGCCGCTCGTCGACGGCCTGGCCCACCGCGCAGATGGCCCGCCAGGCGTCGTCGCCGTAGGGCAGGGTGACGCGCGGGTCCTCGTGCACGCGGGTGACGGTGTTGGAGAACTCCAGGACCGACGTGCACGGTTCGGTGCCGCCGCTGATGGGCGCCGCGGAGGCCGGATGCGGCGTGGCCGCCAACGGGATGTGGCCCTCGCCGGCGAACAGGCCCGACGTCGGATCCAGCCCGATCCACCCGGCGCCCGGGATGTACACCTCGGTCCAGGCGTGCAGGTCGGTGAAGTCGGCGGCCGGCCCGGACGGCCCGTCGAGGGCCTCGATGTCGGAGGCGAGCTGCACCAGGTAGCCGGACACGAACCGGGCCGCCAGCCCCAGTTGCCGCAGGATCGACACCAGCAGCCACGCCGAGTCCCGGCACGAGCCGATGCCGCTGCGCAGCGTGTAATCCGGTGTCTGCACACCGGGTTCCATGCGCACGCTGTACGTCACGTCGGCGTTGATGGCGTGGTTGAGGCCGACGAGCATGTCGATGGTGCGGGTGCCGGCGGGCACGGAGAAGTTCTCGACCCAGGTCCGCACCACCTTGCCGGGGCCCGACCCGGGCCCGGACTCGTCGACGGGCCGCAGGTAGGGCTCGAGGTCGGCGGCCAGCTCCGGCGGGTAGGTCACACCGCCGCGGCCGCCCGAGGGGGTCCAGGTCTCGGCCCAGTCCTCGATGAAGAAGTCGAACGGGTTGATCACCTTGAGGTCGGCGATCAGCCCGACGGTGATGGACAGCCGCCGCATGGGGGACGGAAACACCAGGCGGGCAAGAAAATTGCCGAGCGCGTCCTGTTGCCAGTTGATGAAGTGCTCGTCGGGGTCGATGCGCAGCGAATACGCCTCGATGGGCGTGCGGGTGTGGGGCGCCGGGCGCAGCCGCACGACGTGCGGGAAGACCCGGACCAGCTGGTCAAAGGTGTAGCTGGTGCGGTGCTCCAGCGCAACTTTGATGCTCATAACCGCTGATCCCATCACACCCGCCAGCACGCCGCAGCGCGGCGCAATTGTGGCTGCGCGCGCCGCAATACGTCCGGCGCTAGGCGGGCTGCCCGGGGTGATGTCCCTGCGGCTGCGCGGGAGCGACGTTGCCGCCGGTGAGCTTGCGGAAGGCGTAGGTGAGGATCAGGGCCGCGAGGGGAACCGCGACCACCAGGCCGAGGAAGCACGCGAGCGCGCCGATGAGCAGGACCGCGACCTCGACCACCAGCAGCAGCAGGGCGCTGCCGAAGTTCTTCCCGGCCAGCGAGAAGCTCGACGTGAAGCCCTTGAGCGCCGAGTCGGAGCGATCGAGCACGAACAGCACGGTGAACTGGGTGAAGATGCCCAGGATCAGGCCGGGGAGGAAACACAGCGCCGACGCGAGCGACGTGAGGAAGCCCACCAGCAGCGCGGCCAGGAACACCGCACCGAAATTGCGCGGCCTGAAGAACGACCCGATGGTTACGGGGCGGCCGTCGGCGAGATCGAGGCAGCCGGACAGGAACGCCGACTGGGCGAACGCCTCCACCAGGAAAGCGATCAGATAGCCCAGGGTCAGCAGCCCGAGGCCGGCGCCGGTGAGGTTGGTGGTGAAGGCGATGCTGTAGTCGTCGGAGTTCGACGCGTCGGTGGTGTAGTTCTGGCTGGCCGTCAGGAGCCCGGAGGCCGCGCCGATCAGTAGGACGTAGACCAGGGCGGGCACGATCAGCGTCACGGCGTTCTTGCTGAAGACGTTCCAGGCCCAGCCGAACGCGTCGCCGATGCGCAGCCCCGAGCTCGGCGGGGCGCCGTAGCCGGGCGGCGGCCCGTAGCCGGGTGGGGGTGCGCCGTAGCCGGGCGCTGGCCCGCAACCGCGACCGGGCCAGCGAGCTGCGCAGCAAGCGGGTCCGCGACCTGGGCGCCGAGGTGATCGACGTCGCCGAGTTCGAGCTGGCGATCGCGCACCTGCGGGTGCCCGAGCTGGTCTAGCGGCGCCGCCGAATGATGGCCCGCAGCCGCTCCAGCCGGCCGGCCATCTCCCGCTCGGCGCCGCGGCCGGTCGGCCGGTAGTAGTCCACGCCCACCAGCTCGTCGGGCGGATACTGCTGCGCGACAACGCCGTCGGGGTCGTCGTGCGCGTACCGGTAGCCCTGGGCGTTGCCCAGCGCGGCGGCACCGGAGTAGTGGCCGTCGCGCAGGTGGGCGGGCACCAGGCCGGCCTTGCCGGACCTGATGTCGTCCATGGCCGCCGCCAGCGCGGTGGTCACCGCGTTGGACTTCGGCGCGCTGGCCAAATAGATCGTGCAGTGCGCCAGGGTCAGCTGGGCCTCGGGCATGCCGATCAGCGCCACGGTCTGCGCGGCGGCGACGGCCACCCGCAACGCGTTCGAGTCCGCCATGCCGACATCCTCACTGGCCAGGATCATCAGCCGGCGCGCGATGAACCGCGGGTCCTCGCCCGCGACCAGCATGCGGGCCAGGTAGTGCAGCGCCGCGTCGACGTCGGAGCCACGCACCGACTTGATGAAGGCGCTGATGACGTCGTAATGCTGGTCACCGTCGCGGTCGTAGCGCACCGCCGCCTTGTCCAGGGACTGCTCGATGACGGCGACGGTGACCTGGTCGGTCGCCTCGGCAGCCACCTCCAGCGCCGTCAGGGCGCGCCGGGCGTCGCCGGCGGCCAGTTGCACCAGCAGCTCGACGGCCTCGGGCGTCACCGCGACCCGCCCGCCCAGTCCGCGTTCGTCGTCGATGGCCCGCCGCACGACGGTGCGGACGTCGTCGGCCGTCAACGGCCGCAACTGCAGGATCAGCGACCGCGACAGCAGCGGCGCGACCACCGAGAAGCTGGGATTCTCGGTGGTCGCGGCCACCAGCAGCACCACCCGGTTCTCCACCGCCGACAGCAACGCGTCCTGCTGGGTCTTGGAGAACCGGTGCACCTCGTCGATGAACAACACCGTCTGCTGGCCGGCCAACAGCGCCTTGCGGGCGACGTCGATGACGGCGCGGACGTCTTTGACGCCGGCCGACAGCGCCGACAGCGCCTCGAACCGCCGCCCGGTCGCCGTCGAGATCAGCGACGCCAGGGTGGTCTTGCCGCTGCCGGGCGGACCGTAGAGGATGGCCGACGCGATGCCCGAGCCTTCCACCAGGCGGCGCAGCGGGGAGCCCGGCGCCAGCAGGTGGTCCTGCCCGACGACCTCGTCCAGCGTGGCCGGGCGCATCCGTACCGCCAGGGGCGCACCGGGCGGCGCACTCAGCCCCGAGTCACCCGGCGGCGGGACGGCGCCGGGCACGTCGAACAGGCCGTCGGACACGGTCCAGGCATACCACGCGACACCGACGGGCGCGGGCAGTGCGCGTCACCCGGGCGTGTGGACCTCTTCTTTGCTAAGTTCCGGGATGCCCTGTGCGAGCGTGTGCCCCGCAACGCGGATCCGACAGCGAGGACGAAAATGAGCCAGCCTCCCGAGTATCCAGGCACCCCGGGCGAGCCGTACGGCACGCCGCCCCCGCCGCCCGGCTACGGGCCGCCCCCCGGA
>NZ_LZKC01000353.1:0-3327 GCF_001672685.1 Mycobacterium sp. E2462 | reverse complement strand
CAGCTGGTGGCCTAGCGCGACGAGGATGGCGATCTGCTCGAGGGCACCGAACCCGTCGCCGCCGACGCTGGGCGCCGGGGCGCTGGCCCGCTTCGGAAGCGAAGCGCTGCAACAACAGTGGGGCGCACCCGCGGTAGGCGGTGAGAAGATCCTGACCGCCGCGCTGCTGGGTGACATGGGCGACGGGCCGGTGCGGGCCGCCGCCGCCGGCGACGGCTACCGCCTCACCGGCGCGCGGACCCAGGTCGGTTTCGGCCCGGTGGCGGACGCGTTCCTGGTGCCCGCCGAGACCGATGGCGGCACCAAGGTCTTCCTGGTCGCCGCCGGCGACCAGGGCGTCTCGGTCACCGCCCTGGAGACGACCGGCCTGGGTAGCGTCGGGCATTTGACGCTGGACGGAACCGAGGTCGCCGGTGACCGGGTCGTCGGGGGCGCCGAGGTGGTGCTTTGGCTCGACACCCTGAACTCGTTGGGGCGCAGCGCCTTCCAGCTGGGCGTGCTCGAGCGGGGATTGCAGCTGACGGCCGAATACGCCCGCGAGCGTGAGCAATTCGACCGTCCGATCGGCAGCTTCCAGGCGGTCGCGCAGCGACTGGCCGACGGCTACATCGACGTTAAGGGCCTGCGGCTGACCCTGACCCAGGCGGGGTGGCGGGTATCCGAGGACGTGCCGGCCGAGATCGACGTCGCCAGTGCGGCGTTCTGGGCCGCGGACGCGGGGCACCGGGTGGCGCACACGATCGTGCACGTGCACGGCGGTGTGGGCGTCGACACCGATCACCCGGTGCACCGATACTTCCTGGCCGCCAAGGAAGCCGAGTTCGCGTTGGGCGGTGCCACCGCGCAGCTGCGCCGCATCGGCCGCGAGCTGGCGGAGACGCCCGCTTAACGCGCGATGGATCTCGCCGACGACCTGACGGTCACCAAGCTGCTGGTGCCGCTGACCGAGATCGACGATCGGGGCCTGTTTTTCGAGGACTCGTTCATCAGTTGGCGCGAGCACCTGCGGCACGCCGCGGCGGTGGCCGCCGCGCTGCGCGCCCGGCTCGACCCCGCCCACCCGCCGCATGTTGGGGTCCTGCTGGAGAACACCCCGTTCTTCTCGGCCATGCTGGTGGCGGCGGGCATGTCGGGCATCGTGCCGGTGGGCCTGAACCCGGTGCGCCGCGGGGAGGCGCTGCAGCGCGACATCGCCCGCGCCGATTGCCAATTGGTGCTCGCGGACGCGAAGTCCGCCGAAACGCTGGCCGGCATCGAGCATATCGACGTGGACTCCCCGCAATGGGCCGAGGAGGTCGGCGCGCACCCCGACGTACCGCCGACGTTCCAGTCGGCGTCACCGAGCGACCTGTTCATGCTGATCTTCACCTCGGGCACCAGCGGTGAACCCAAGGCGGTCAAGGTCAGCCACGGCAAGGTGGCGATCGCCGGGGTGACGATGTCGCAGCGGTTCGGGCTGGGCGGTGACGACGTCTGCTATGTGTCGATGCCGCTGTTCCACTCCAACGCGGTGCTGGTCGGTTGGGCGGTCGCGGCGGCCTGCCAAGGGTCGATGGCGTTGCGGCGCAAGTTTTCCGCGTCGAATTTCCTGCCCGACGTCCGCCGCTACCACGCGACCTACGCCAACTACGTCGGCAAACCGCTGTCCTACGTGCTGGCCACGCCGCAGCGGCCGGACGACGCCGACAACCCGCTGCGCGCGGTGTACGGCAACGAGGGCGTCCCGTCGGACATCGAACGCTTCGCCCGCCGGTTTGGGTGCGTGGTGCAGGACGGGTTCGGCTCCACCGAGGGCGGCGTGGCGATCGCACGCACCCCCGACACGCCGGACGGCGCGCTGGGCCCGCTGCCCGAGGGCATCGACATCATCGACCCCGAAACCGGCGAGCCGTGCCCGGTGGGGGTGGTCGGGGAGCTGGTGAACACCGCCGGCCCCGGCCGCTTCGAGGGTTACTACAACGACCCGGCGGCCGAGGCCGAGCGGATGGCGGGCGGGGCGTATCACTCGGGTGACCTGGCGTACCGTGACGACGCCGGGTACGCCTATTTCGCTGGGCGCCTCGGTGATTGGATGCGGGTCGACGGCGAGAACCTGGGGGCGGCACCGATCGAGCGGGTGCTGTTGCGGCACCCCGACGTCGTCGAAGTGGCGGTTTACGCGGTGCCCGACCCGGTGGTCGGCGACCAGGTGATGGCCGCGCTGGTGCTGGCGCCGGGGGCCGAGTTGGACGCCGAGAAGTTCCGCGCCTTCCTGGCCGAGCAGCCCGACCTTGGACCCAAACAGTGGCCCGCGCACGTCCGGATCAGCGCCGCTCTCCCGCGCACCGTCACCTTCAAGGTGCTCAAGCGGCAGCTGGCCGCCCAGGGTTTCGACTGCGCCGACCCGATCCTGTCGATCCCCCGCTAGCGCGGCCGGGTTTGGCCCGCGCCCAGAAAGGGAATCTGGCGGCTTGATGAAGAGTGCGAAGGCGGTCGCCGGCTGGGTGCTGGCCGGTTCTCTGGGCGCCGCGTTGGCCGTGGGCGCCGGTGTGGCCGTCGCCGATCCGGCGCCGCCACCGCAGACGTGGGAACCGCCGCCGCCCGAGGGGTTGCCGCTTCCGCCGCCGCCGGGTTAGCCGCCGCCGTGGGTGCGCCCTCGACCGGCGTGCGCTGCCCGGTGCGCCGGGGTGGGTCGACGATAATGGGGCACTGCACACGTCGGGACGGAAGGGAGAGGCGATGGTTGCCGCGCCGGCTCAAAGCACCGCCGCTGCGCCGCCGTTGCCCTCCCGGATGACCGCCGCGTGAGCGCGCGGCCCCTCGAGCTCGCGCTGGAGGCGAGCTTCGAGCAGTTGTCCGCTACGGTGCCGGCCGACGTGGGCATCGCCGTGGCGCGCCCGGACCGGACGTATTCGCTGGGCCGTTGGTGGTCCGGCGTCGCCTGGTCGACGATCAAGGTGCCGCTGGCGATCGCGGCGCTGCGCAGCGACTGGCTGCGGGCCAAGGATCTCGCGGTCAAGGCCATCACCGAATCGGATAACCAAGCGTCCGAACAACTGTGGGCGCAATTGGGCGGTCCGGCCGATGCCGCGCGGCGCGTGCAGGGCGTGATCGCCGAGGGCGGTGACACCGCGACCGTGGTCGAATCGCGGCGGCTGCGACGCGGATTCACCGCCTTCGGGCAGACGCAGTGGACCCTGCAGCGGCAGGCGAGATTCGCGGCGGAGCTGCCGTCGATCCCCGACGCGGCCGACGTCGTCGACCTCATGCAGCGCCTGAGTGCCGGGCAGCGCTGGGGCCTGGCCGCGAAAGGCTATGCGGCCAAGGGGGGATGGGGCCCCGGGGTGC
>NZ_LZKC01000352.1:0-1907 GCF_001672685.1 Mycobacterium sp. E2462 | reverse complement strand
GAGCTCGTCGATCCCGGCGAGCGGGAATTCCGGGCGCGAACCCTGGTCGAGCGGTTGGCGATCCTCCTGCAGGCGAGCCTGCTGCTTCGCCACGGCGCACCGGCCGTTGCCGAAACGTTCGTGGCGACCCGGCTGGGCGGCGACTGGGGCCGCGCCTACGGGACGCTGCCCAGGGGCACGGATACCGACGCCATCCTCGAGCGCGCGGCCATCGAGGCCGCATAACGCGACGCCGCCCTGGGCCGGGCCCGCACTCACGCCGCCGGGCAGGTGGCGGCGGCCCGGCGCAGGGGGTCCACCGAAGGCTGGTCCACCGGCAGCGCGTAGCCGCGCAGCACGGAGATGAACTGCATGGCGTACTGGCAGGCGAACGCGGCGTTGGGCGGCATCCACAACGCCGGCGGCGAATCCCCCTTGTCCTGGTTGGCCTGACCGTCGACGGCCAGCAGGTTGGCGGGGTCGTTGGCGAAGCGCAGCCGCTCGGCGGCGGGCCAGCCGGCGGCGCCCATGTCCCACGCGTAGGCCAGCGGGACGATGTGGTCGATCTGCACGGCCTCGCCGACCTTCGGGCCGCGGGCGAAGGCGATCGTCTTGTTGGTGTACGGGTCGTGCAGGACGCCGGTGGCCACCGCGTCGGGGCAGCGCTTGACCGGCACGTAGGTCTTGTCGACCAGGTCGCGGTTGAGGATGTCGTCGCGGGTGTCGCAGCCGTTGTGGCCCAGCGGGGCGTCGTTGTCGTCGTCCCAGGCGTCGCCGAACGCCGCCCGCCGATAGTCGTAGCGGTGCACCCGCAGCGGGACCACCGGGATGCCGGCGAGAACGTCCGCGCCCGGCTGCACGGTCGGGACGTCGGCACGCGCGGAGTACTCCCGCGCGTGCCGGGTCGCCGTCGAACCCACCGTCTGATAGGCCACCACCACCGCCAGCAGCGCGGCCGCCGACAACCACAGCAGCACCCTGCGGTGGGCGGTCACGACTTGTCCAGGTATTCGATGCGGTCGGTGTTGGTGAACGGCGCCGCCAGCAGCGCCAGCCCCGCGTCACCGGGGTCGCGCTCGTAGGCCTGCACGCAATGAGCGCGGGCGGCCTCGATGATGTCGAGGTGGTCGGCCAGCGAGAGCAGCCGCAGGGTGATCGCCCGCCCCGATTGGATGTTGCCCAGCACGTCGCCCTCACGCCGTTCCTTCAAATCCAGGTCGGCGAGGGCGAAGCCGTCGAGCGTCTCGGCGACGGCACGCAACCGCCGACCCGCCGGCGACTGCACCGACGACCAGGTGGCCAACAGGCAGAGGCTGGGATGTTGGCCGCGGCCGATGCGCCCGCGCAGCTGATGCAGCTGGCTGATGCCGAACCGGTCGGCGTCCATCACCACCATGACGGTGGCGTTGGGCACGTCGAGACCCACCTCGATCACGGTGGTGCACACCAGGACGTCGGTCTCCCCGGCGCGGAACGCCGCCATCGCCGCATCCTTCTCCTCGACCGGCAGCCGGCCGTGCATCAGCCCGAGCCGCACCGCGGCCAACTCGTGCGCGCGCAGCCGCGCGTACAGGCCCTCCGCCGTCTCCGACGGCCGCGCGCCCTGCTCGCCCTTGTCCGCGTCGTCGGTCTCGTCGATCCGCGGGGCCACCACATACGCCTGCCGGCCTGCCGCGACCTCCTCGGTGATGCGCCGCCAGGCGCGGTCCAGCCACGCGGGCTTGTCCTTGACGAAGATCACGTTGCTCGTGATCGGCTGGCGTCCGCGCGGAAGTTCGCGCAGCGTCGAGGTCTCCAGGTCGCCGTATACGGTCAGCGCCACGGTGCGCGGGATCGGTGTCGCCGTCATGACCAGCAGATGCGGCGTGATGCCCGGACGGGCCTTGGCGCGCAACTGATCTCGCTGCTCGACGCCGAACCGGTGCTGT
>NZ_LZKC01000351.1:0-2676 GCF_001672685.1 Mycobacterium sp. E2462 | reverse complement strand
AGCCGGGCCAGGACGCTGACGAAGACGGTGGTGCGCCCGGCGCCCCCGTCGCCCCGGCCCCGCCGCGGCCGACCGCCGTGGTGGCCGGCCAACGCACGCCGCCGCGGCTGCCGCCGGGCTACCGCTGGATCGCCATGCGGCCGGGCGCCGCGCCGCGCCCGCCGCGTCGGCGCCGCCCGCTGGGCCCCACGCCGCGCTATGCGGTCATGCCGCGGTGGACCCTGGCCGACCATGTCGCACCGGCGCCCGACGTCGCCGACGCCCCCGCGCGCCGGGGCCCGTCGGCGGCCGCCGTGCGCACCACCGTCTTCGTCAGCGTCCTGACCCTGGCCGTCGCCGCGCTGGTCTACGTCGTGCGGTACGTGCTCCTGGTGATCAACCGCAACACGTTGCTCAACAATTGGGTGGCCCTCGCCGCGGACTGGCTGGGCGTGCTCGCCAGCGTGGCCGCGGCGGCCGCGGTGATCGTCGCGGGTGTCACGCTGATCCGCTGGTTGATCGCCCGGCGGGCCGCGGTGTTCGCCCACCAGGGCCTGTCCGAACAGCGCCCCGACCGGGCTCTGTGGGCGGGTTGCGCCGTTCCCCTGATCAATCTGTTGTGGGCTCCGGTCTACGTGATCGAGCTGGCGATCCTGGAGGATCACTACCCGCGGCTGCGCGCCACCATCAATCAGTGGTGGCTCGCGTGGGTCTGCAGCTACGTCGTCTCCGCGTTCGCGATCGTGACCAGCTTCGCCACCGACGCGCAGGGCATCGCCAACAACACCGTCGCGATGGTGTTCGCCTACGTCTTCGCGGCCGCGACGGTGGCCGCCGCCGGCCGGGTGTTCGAGGGATTCCAGCGCAAACCCGTGGAGCGCCCCGCGCACCGCTGGGTCGTTGTCGGCGAGGAAGGCCCCGCGACCTCGGCCGCGCCCGCCCCGGTTGAGTTGCAGGGGCAGGAACCGGCAGCATAGGGGAATGACGTGGGCCGACGAGGTGCTCGCCGGGCATCCGTATGTTGTCGCCCATCGCGGTGCATCCGCCGCGCGGCCCGAACACACGCTGGCGGCCTATGACCTCGCCCTCAAGGAGGGCGCCGACGGCGTCGAATGCGACGTGCGGCTGACCCGCGACGGCCACCTGGTCTGCGTGCACGACCGCCGGCTGGACCGGACCTCGACCGGGGCCGGCCTGGTCAGCACCATGACCCTCGCGGAGCTGAGCGAGCTCGAGTACGGCGCCTGGCACGACAGCTGGCGCGAAGACGGCACCCACGGGGACACCAGCCTGCTCACCCTGGACGCCCTGGTCTCCCTCGTCCTGGACTGGCACCGGCCGGTCAAACTGTTCATCGAGACCAAACACCCGGTCCGGTACGGCTCACTGGTGGAGACCAAGCTGCTGGCGCTGTTGCAGCGGTACGGGATCGCCGCGCCCGCCTCGGCGGACCGGTCCCGGGCGGTGGTGATGTCGTTCTCGGCGGCCGCCGTCTGGCGGGTCCGGCGCGCCGCGCCGCTGCTGCCCACGGTGTTGCTCGGCCGCACGGCGCGCTACCTGACCAGCGGTGCGGCCACCGCCGTCGGCGCCACCGCGGTCGGGCCGTCGCTGCTGACGCTCAAGGAGTCCCCGCAACTGGCGGACCGGGCGATCGCGCAGGGCCGCGCCGTTTACTGCTGGAACGTCGACGAATACGAAGACATCGACTTCTGCCGCGATGTCGGGGTCGCCTGGCTCGCCACGCACCACCCGGGGCGGACCAAGGCGTGGCTGCAGAGCGGCCGGGTCGGGGAGGCCGGCGGCTAGCTAGTTCGCCCCGTCGGCGCCGGTGGGCGACGGTGCGTCGGCGGCCAACGCGTCGAACAGTCGGCCTGCCTCACCGCGATTCCACAGCACCACCGATCCCGCGTCGCCGTCGGCGAATTCACCGATGGGCACCGTCATGGTGCTCGTCGATCCGTGCAGCGCCCAGGCGAGCCGCGCCAGGTCCCAGACGTGATCGCCCCGGTCGACGGTCAGGGCGTCGGCGGCCGCGCGGGGCACCGTGTACCAGCGCCACGGGTTGAGCCATACCGCCGGCCTGCTCGCGTCGTGCAACAGCGCCGACACGAACTGGCGTTGGTTGACCATCCGGTCCAGGTCCGCGCGCGGGGTGTCGCGCGTCCTGACGTACCCGAGCGCCTTGCCGCCGTCGAGCCGCTGGCAACCCGCCGGCAGGTCGATGCCGGCCAGCGGGTCGACGAGCGGGGTGCTCGGGCACACGGTCACCCCGCCGAGCGCGTCCACGACGGCGGCGAACCCCCCGAAGCCGATCTCGACGTAGTGGTCGAGGCGCAACCCCGTGGCCTGCTCCATCGTCTGTACCAGCAGCGGCGCTCCGCCCATGGCGAACGCGGCGTTGATCTTGTCCTTGCCGTGGTCGGGGATCGGCACGTAGGAGTCGCGCGGGATCGACACCATGGTCGTCGGCGTCGCCGACCCCAAGGCGGGCACGTGCACCAGCAGGATCGTGTCGGTGCGTCCGGTGCCGATGTCACCGCCGGTGGCCAGAGCCTGCTGCTGCTGAGCGTCCAGGCCCTGACGGCTGTCGGAGCCGACGATCAACCAGTTGGTTCCGCGGCCGGGGCCGGGTCGCCCGGCGTAGTCACCGAACACCTGCTCGCGGTGCAGGCGGGTGTCCAGCCACACCGCCCCGCC
>NZ_LZKC01000350.1:0-627 GCF_001672685.1 Mycobacterium sp. E2462 | reverse complement strand
GCCGGACCGCCACGATGCCGGTTCAGATGGTCGGCGAGGTCGCGCACGGTGGAGACCTCGAACAGGTAGCGGACCGGCACTTCCCTGGCCAGCGCGGCCTGCAACCGAGCGCTCACCCGGGTCGCGATCAACGAGTCACCGCCGAGGGCGAAGAAGTCGTCGTCGAGGCCGACCGCGTCTCGGTGTAACACTTCGGCGAATGCTTCGGCGACGATCTTCTCGGTGTCGGTCTGCGGCGGCCGGTAGTGTGCGGCGGTGAATTCGGGAGCGGGCAACGCCTTTCGGTCGATCTTGCCCGACGAAGTCATCGGGAAACGCTCCAACGCCACGATCTGCGCGGGCACCATGTAGTCGGGCAAGCGCGCAGCCACCGCGTCTCGCACCGCATCGGCGTCGGGAGGCACGGGCCCACCGACGTAGCCGACGAGTCGGTCAGCGCCGCCGTGCCGATAGACCGCGGCAGCGGCCACCGTCACCTCCGCACACGCCAGCAACGCGTTCTCGACCTCGCCGAGTTCGATGCGTTGACCGCGCAGCTTGACTTGGAAGTCCGCGCGGCCCAGGTACGTTAGCTCCCCCGCGCCGTTCCACCGGACCAGGTCCCCGGTGCGATACATCCGCGCGCCA
>NZ_LZKC01000349.1:0-14038 GCF_001672685.1 Mycobacterium sp. E2462 | reverse complement strand
GAGCAGGACGTGTTCGCGTCGCGTCTGCCGCAGTACTTCCCGACGCCGCTGCGGGAGCGCTTCACCCCGGAGATCCGCAGCCATCAGCTGCGCCGCGAGATCGTCACCACCATGCTGATCAACGATCTGGTGGACACCGCCGGCATCAGCTACGCCTTCCGGATCACCGAGGACGTCGGCGTCGGACCGGTCGACGCCGTGCGCACCTACGTCGCCACCGACGCCATCTTCGGCGTGGGGGAGATCTGGCGCCGCATCCGTGCGGCGAATCTGCCTGTCGCCCTGTCCGATCGGATGACGCTGGACACTCGGCGGCTGATCGACCGGTCCGGGCGTTGGCTGCTCAACTACCGCCCGCAACCCCTGGCCGTGGGCGCCGAGATCAACCGGTTCGCCGCCAAAGTCAAGGCGCTGACGCCGCGGATGTCGGAGTGGCTGCGCGGCGACGATAAGGCGATCGTGGAGGCCGAGGCCGCCGAGTTCGCCGCGCAGGGGGCCCCCGAGGACCTGGCCTACACGGTGTCCGCCGGGCTCTACCGCTTCAGCCTGCTCGACATCATCGACATCGCCGACATCAACGACATCGACGCCGCCGAGGTCGCCGACACCTATTTCGCGTTGATGGACCGGCTGGGCACCGACGGTCTGCTCACCGCGGTGTCGCAGCTGCCCCGCAACGACCGCTGGCATTCGTTGGCGCGCTTGGCGATTCGGGACGACATCTACGCCTCGGTGCGGTCGTTGTGCTTCGACGTGCTGGCGGTCGGGGAGCCCGACGAGAGCGGGGAGGAAAAAATCGCCGAGTGGGAACACCTGAGTGCGTCGCGCGTCGAGCGGGCCCGCCGCACGCTCCTCGAGATCCAGGAGTGCGGCGAGAAGGATCTCGCGACTCTGTCGGTCGCGGCGCGGCAGATCCGCCGCATGACCCGTACCAGCGGACGGGGGTCGTCGAGTTGAGCGCCGGCTTCGTCGCCCCGGTGCTGGTGCGCTGGTCGGACATCGACATGTACCAGCACGTCAACCACGCGACCATGGTGACGATCCTGGAGGAGGCGCGGGTCCAGTTCCTGCGCGAGGCGTTCGAGGTCGACATCAGGACCATCGGGTTGTTGATCGCCGACGTGAAGGTCGCCTACAAAGCCCAACTGCGGCTGACGGATTCGCCGCTGCAGGTGACCATGTGGACCAAGCGGTTACGTGCGGTGGACTTCACGCTGGGCTATGAGGTGCGCTCGGTCAACGCCGACCCGGCGTCCAAGCCTGCCGTCATCGCCGAGTCGCAACTGGCCGCCGTCCACATCGAGGAGGAGCGGCTGGTCCGGCTGTCGCCACAGCATCGGGAGTACTTGCAGCGGTGGCTGCGGTAGGCGAGCGCGGACTTTGGCTGGGCGAGCCGCGGGCCGCCCACCGCAGGGACCTGGCCGCGTTCGTCGAGCACGCGCTGCGCCTGGACGACGCCGCGATCGTCCGGCTCCGCGCCCGGTCGCCGGATCTGTTCACCGCTTGGGTGGCAACGGGTTTCGACGTGCTGGCCAGCCGCGTGGTGGCGGGACGGTTGCGCCCGGCGGACATGTCGGTGGGCGCCGACGCGCTGGCGCGCGGCCTGGAGTCGCCGGACGCCGCCGGTTACGTCGACCCGGGGTTCGCGATGGATTCGGCGTGGCGGGGAGCGTTGCCGCCGGACACCGGCTTCGCCCACCTCGAAGACATCCCCGCCCGGGTGATCCTCGACCTGGCGCAGCGGGGGGCGCGAGTCGCCAAGGACCACAGCAGCTCTCACGGCCCACCCGTCTCGCTGCTGGATCAGGAGGTGATCCGGGTGAGCGCGGCCGACACCCAGGTGGGGTTGCCGATGCGCTGCGTGTTCGCGTTGACCGCCATGGGTTTTCTGCCGCAGTCGCCGGATGCCGTGGCCTCCGACGAACGGATTCGGGTCCGCATCCTGCCGACGTGGCTGCGCGTCGACGCCCGGTTCGGGTCGGTGTACCGGCGCCGCGGCGACCCGGCGTTGCTGTTGAGCTGAGCGACGGGCGCCCGGATCAGGCTGAGTTTAATTCGCCGCCGACCGCGTTCACGTGCCGTAGCGCAACCACAACGGAAGCACGGCGTCCAGGTAGTCCATGAACTTCTTGAGGCCGACGCGAAACTGCCCGTAGCCGTATGGGTCTTCGGCGTACTCCGGGAAGGCGATGCCCAAGCCAAACAGCCCCGGCGCGATGATCCCGTTCTTCTTGTTGTAGTCGAGCACCCCCCACTGCGGGGTTCGCGGCAACGTCCGGCGCTCGAACCCGACCGTGTACACGACACGGTCGCACTCGGCCAGCCTGTCGTCGAACGCGGGGTCGCCGACCCACACCCGCTCCAGGCGGTCGGGCAGCACGCCGTCGACGTTCTCCCGGGCCCACTGCGCCGCGCGGCCCTTCAGGCCGGTGTCGTCGAACAAAATCCAATCATCAAGGTAGACCGCGTATTTCAAGGGGCCGCGGTAGAAGTTGATCACCTTGCTCACCGGGTGACGCAGCAGGTGCGGCAACACGATCATCGAGGAGTGCGACGAGCCGAAGACCGCCACCGTGGCGCCCTCGAGCGGCTCGTGCGCGAGCTTATCGGCGTCCAACGCGACCTCGACCGGGATCTCCTTGAGGTGGGGGTAGTCCAGCCTCTTGGGGACCGCGCCGACGGCCAGGACCACGTTCTGCGACAGCACCGTCCGCCCGGCGTCGATGTGCCAGTGCCGGTCGGACAGCGTCAGCGACGTGGCGGTTCCCTCGATCGCGTCGACCCGCTCGCGCAGCCGCGCGGTGACCCACGCCAGCGGCTCGGCGACCAGGGCGAGCGCGCACGTTTCCTGCGGGTCGACCTCGCGTAGCGGCGTCGGCGGCGCGTCGGCGAACTGGAAGGCGTTGGAACCGTTCAGGAAATCCAGGAAGGTCCCGGCGATGGTGTTGCTCGACACCGACCGCCATTTCTGCCCCAGGTCACCGACCGCGAACGCCGGATCGATCCAGGCGATGCGCTGCGGCGCGACCCCGTGATCGAGCAGGCGCCCCACCGCGGCGATGCCCGCGGGGCCCGCCCCGATCACCGTCCACGCGTAATTCGGCATGCACCAGATATAGAGCAGTCGGCCGCGCGGTGCTCGACGGGACTCAGCGCTGCGGGGGCGCCGGCGTCTCGACCAACCACGCCGCGGCGTCCGGCGCCAGGGCGCCGTCGACCAGCGCGGCGCTGGCCAGCAGCACCTCGCCGGGCGGCAGCGGGACCGGTTCCGATCCCGCGTTGAGCGCGCACACCAGCCCGCCGCCGCGGCGCCGGAAGGTCAGCGCGCCGTCGCGCGCCGGCACCCATTCGATTTCCGTGCCGGCGAATTCGCTTCGCGCGCGGCGCAAGCCGAGCGCCTCGCGGAAGAAGCTCAGCGTCGAATCGGGATCGGCGTCTTGCTTCTCGACGGTCAGCGACGCCCACCGGGCCGGCATCGGCAACCAGGTGTCGGGCGACGACGAGAAGCCGAAGGGCGGTTCGTCGCCCGACCACGGAATCGGCACCCGGCACTTGTCGCGGCCGCGCTCGGAATGCCCCGAGCGTTCCCACGTCGGGTCCTGCAACACCTCGTCGGGCAGGTCGAGCACGTCGGGCAGCCCCAGCTCCTCCCCGTTGTAGATGAACACCGCGCCCGGCAGGGCGAGCATCACCAGGGCCATGGCGCGCGCCCGGCGCAGGCCGACCTCCCCGTCGCCGTAGCGGGTCACCTCGCGCCCGACGTCGTGGTTGGACAACGTCCAGGTGGGCGTGGCGTCCGCGAGGGCCGTGGCCGCCAGCGAGTTCTCGATCGCGTCGCGGACCTCGGCGGCGTCGAAGTCGATCTTGGTCAGCCGGAAGTTGAAGCCCAGGTGCAGTTCGTCGGGCCGCAGGTACTCCGCCCAGCGGACGTTGTCGGTCACCCAAACCTCGCCGACCGTGACCGCGTTGGGGTAGTCATTCATGACCCTGCGGATGTCGCGGTGAATGTCGTGCACGCTCGGGTTGTTGAACCGCGGGTCGTCGTCGGTGTGCTGCAACACCTTCGACCCGGTCTCCGGGGCGTCCGGCAGGCCGGGCGGCTTGGCCATCCCGTGGGCGACGTCGATGCGGAACCCGTCCACCCCGCGCTCCAGCCAGAACCGCAACGTCTTCTCGAAGTCGTCGAAGACGTCGGGGTGCTCCCAGTTGAGGTCGGGCTGCTCGGTGTCGAACAGGTGCAGGTACCACTGGCCGGGGTTGCCGTCGGGCTCGACGACGCGCGTCCAGGCCGGGCCGCCGAACACCGAGGTCCAGTTGTTCGGGGGCAACTCGCCGTGGGAGCCGCGGCCGTCGCGGAAAAAGTAGCGCTCGCGGGCGTCGGTGCCCGGGCCGGCGGCCAGCGCCGCGACGAACCAGGGGTGCGCCGAGCTGGTGTGGTTGGGCACCACGTCCATGGTGACCTTGATGCCCCGCTCGTGCGCGGCGGCGATCAACCGCTCCGCGGCGGCCATCCCACCGAACAGCGGGTCGATGTCGCGCGGATCGGCGACGTCGTAACCGTGGTCGGCCATCGGCGACACGGTGACCGGGTTGAGCCAGATCGCGTCGACCCCCAGGCGTTGCAGGTGCCCGAGGTGGGCCGTCACGCCGTCCAGGTCGCCGACGCCGTCACCGTCGCTGTCGGCGAAAGAGCGGGGATACACCTGGTAGAAGACCGCGTTTGACCACCACGGCTCGGGGCTCATGCTGCTCCGTTCAGTTCGGGCTGGGCGTCAGAAGGCGGAGTTGACCATCGAATGGGCGGCCATCTCCAAATAGGCGAGCAGCTCTCGGCGGTGCTCGTCGTCGAGGGTCTGGGCGTCGATCGACGCGACGGCGGTGTGCATGCAGCGCAGCCAGGCGTCGCGCTCCAGCGGCGTGATGCGAAATGGCGCGTGCCGCATCCGCAGCCGGGGATGCCCCCGCCGGTCGGAGTAGGTGCGCGGGCCGCCCCAGTACTGCTCGAGGAACATCCGCAGCCGTTCCTCCGCGCCCGCCATGTCGTCCTCGGGGTAGAGCTCGCGCAGGATCTCGTCCTCGGCGACCAGGGCGTAAAACCGCGACACGATCGCGTGGAACGTGTCGGCGCCGCCGACGGCGTCGTAGAAAGACTGCGTCACCTGATCCATCGCCTCCATTGTGGTGCATCGTCGCGACCGCCGGTCCACACGGCCCGCGCCCACCTCTTGCTGTTCACCGTTTCGACACGGCACGCACCTGCAATAGGGGTGCGATTGGCGGCGAATCGTGGTGGACTGTTCGCGGAGGATCTATGGCGCAGGGCAAGAGACGCCGCAGCCACCGCAGTCCGGGTGCCGCGGCAGGGTTAACCGGGCCCCTAACCGCGCCGCCCCTGCATAGCCTCGATTGCCACCCCCGCGTCGACACCCATCCGCCTACCCGGCACGACGCCGCGTCAATCTGGAGCCGGCGCCGGGTGCTGCTGCTCAACTCGACCTACGAGCCGCTGACCGCGCTGCCGATGCGACGCGCCATCGTGATGGTCATCTGCGGCAAGGCCGACGTGGTGCACGACGACCCGGCCGGCCCGGTCATCCACTCGGCGACCCGGTCGATCGCGATGCCGTCGGTGATCCAGCTGCGCTCCTACGTGCGGGTGCCGTACCGGGCGCGGGTCCCGATGACCCGCGCCGCGCTGATGCACCGCGACCGGTTCTGCTGCGCCTACTGCGGCGCCAAGGCCGACACCGTCGACCACGTGGTGCCGCGCAGCCGCGGCGGCGACCACTCCTGGGAGAACTGCGTCGCCTGCTGCTCGACCTGCAACCACCGCAAGGGCGACAAACTGCTCAGCGACCTGGGCTGGGTGCTGCGCCGGACGCCGTCGCCGCCGACCGGTCAGCACTGGCGGCTGCTGTCCACGGTCAAAGAGCTCGACCCGGCGTGGGCCCGCTACCTCGGCGAGGGCGCGGCGTAGCTGGCCGCCCGCGCCGAATCGCGCGGCGCCTCGTGCCCCGCCGGACCGCCCGGTGGGATACGGTTTCCCTCGTGAGCCTTCTGCAGATCCACCTGTACTTCATCGGGATACCGCTGCTGGTGGTACTCGCGCTGGTGGTGCTGATCTGGTCCCACAAGGGGCCGCACCCCGCGAGCTACCGGCTGCCGGACAAGTGGACCCACGCGCCGATCCTGTGGGCGGCCAGCGACGAGGACGTCGGCGACGCCCATGGCGGACACGCGACGTCGGAATTCTCAGTGGGAGGTGGCGCCAGTGGCACGTGGTGAGCTAGCGACGATCGAGCCCGGCGAGCTGCCCAAGGGCGCGGCGATCACGGCCAGCGGCCGCATCTCTGCCGTCACCGAGCCGGGTGAGCTTTCGGTGCACTACCCGTTCTCGATCAAGGAATTGGTCGCCATCGACGACGCGGTCAAGTACGGGTCGCGGGCGTCGCGGGCCCGGTTCGCCATCTACCTCGGCGATCTGGGCACCGACACCGCCGCCCGGGCACGCGAGATCCTCGCCAAGGTGCCGACGCCGGACAACGCGGTGCTGCTGGCCGTCTCACCCGACCAGAAGGCGATCGAGGTCGTCTACGGCTCGCGCGTTCGCGGCCGCGGCGCCGAGTCGGCCGCACCGCTGGGGGTGGCGGCGGCGGCGTCGTCCTTCGCCCGCGGCGACCTGGTGGATGGGCTGGTCAGCGCCATCCGCGTGCTCAGCGCCGGCATCTCGCCGGCCTAGTCGCCCGGTGAGCCGCCGGGCGCGGATCGGCGCGGTGGCCCTGGCGGCCGCGCTCGCCGGTTGCCTGCCGCTCGCGCCGGCCCGGGCAGAGCCCGGCGCGATGTTCGGTGACCCGGCCAAGGCCGCGCAATACTGGGCCCGGCAGAGCTACGACAACAACTGCGTCCTGATGTCGGTGGCGGGCGTCGTCGGGCAGATCACCGGGCGGATGCCGGGCGAGCAGGAGGTCATCGACGTCGCCCAGCAGCTGCCCAGCGTCGCGCACCAGGGCAAGACGGTGTTCACCGACGTCAACAACGGTGAGCTGGTCAACAGCCTGGACATCGTTGCGCTGCTGGGCCATTACGGTGTCGGCGCCACCACGTCCGAACAGCCCAACGCAGGCGCCGCGCTGGACGCCCTGAAGTCCGCGCTCGGGTCCGGGCACGCCGCGCTGGTACCGGTCAGCAGCCGCGTCATATGGCACGTCGACGAGGCCGACCGCGGTCCCAGCGACCACGAAGTGGTCGTCACCGGCGTCGACGCCGACCACGGCGTCGTGCACCTCAACGACAGCGGCACCGACGACGGGCGCGACGCGCAGCTCCCCGTCGCCACCTTCACCTCGGCCTGGGCGGCCGGCGACTACGAGCTGACGGTGACCCAACAGACGGTGCAGTGAGCGATGGCACCCGGTTCGGGGTTTGCCGGCGCCGAACTGTCTTCGCCGGGAATTCCCGTTGAACTGCCGGGTTGATTCGGCCACCGGAATTCCCCTCCGTGATTTATGTTGCTAAGCGGCTCCCGCGATCGCGGGCAGCCATGACCCGCTTCGGCGCGATCGAGGAAGAGGAATCGACATCAACGGGGTCCTTCCCGGGCTCGCGCCCAGCCGGCGTGCCGCCACGGCCTGGTGTTTCGCGGTGCTCGTCGCGGTCAGTGCGGTGTGCAGCCCGGCCCTCGCGGTGCCGGCCGCCGCCGACGCGACCGGGATGTTCGGTGACCCGGGCAAGGCCGCCGAGTACTGGGCGCCGCAGTCCTACGGCAACAACTGCGTGCTGATGTCCGTGGCCGACGTCGTCGGGCAAGTCACCGGCCAGATGCCCAGCGAGCACGAAGTCATCGCCCTCGCGCAGAACACCCCGAGCGTCGCGGAAAGCGGAAAGACGGTGTACGCCGACGTCGACGGCGACGGCGTCGACACCCGTGACATCTCAGTGTTGTTGGCGCACTACGGAATTCACGCCACCACGTCCGAAGACGCCAAGGGCGAGGCCGCCCTGAACGCGCTGGAGGCGGCGCTGGGCTCGCGGCACGCGGTGATGATCGCGGTCAGCAGCGCCACCATCTGGGAGGGCCACCAGGCCAAGGCCGGCGACCACGAGGTCGTGGTGACTGGCGTGGACGCCGGCAACGGCGTCGCGCACCTCAACGACAGCGGCGCCGACGACGGCCGCGACGAACAGGTTCCCCTCGCCACGTTCATGTCGGCCTGGGGCGGCGGGGATTTCGAGATGACCGTCACCGCCGAGACGGTGCGCTGACACCGACCGCCTCAGTGCGCGCCCGCGTCGAACCGGCGCGCCCGCAACGACCGCTTCACACCCGCCTGGCCCTCCAGCACCAGCCGGCGCAGCGCCGGCGGGACCTTCGGGTCGGACAGGAACTTGTCGGCGGCCGCGACGCCGTCGTCGCTGATGTCGGAGTACGGGTAGAGCCCCACGACCACCGTCTGGGCGACCTCGCTCGACCGCCGCTCCCACACGCCGGAGATGGCGTCGAAATACCGGGCCGTGAACGGCTTGAGCAGTTCGGCCTGGCCGGGCACGGAGAAGCCCCCGATGATCGCGCGGGCTGTGATGTTGGCGAGCGTGTCGTCCTCGACCACCCGCGTCCAGGCGTCCTCCTTGACCCGCGCCTGCGGCCGCGCGGCCGCGGCCTGCGCGCCGTGCCGCTTCCCGGCGGCTGTGGGGTCGCGCTGCACCTCGGCGTCGATGAACGGCGTCTCGGGCCCGTCCGCGTCGACCTCGCCCGCGGTGGCCAGCGCGGTGACGATGCGCCAGCGCAGGTCGGTGTCGATCTCCAGCCCGGGTAGCCCCAACTCGGCCGGGTCGTGGTCGAGCAGGTCCGCCAGCGTCACCACGTGCCGGGTCGACAGCACCGACGAACACAGCGTGTTGACGAACGCCAGCTGGTGATCCGAACCCGGTGGGGCGCTGCGCGCCAGGTCCAGCAGCAGGTCGGCAAACTCCGGCCAGCCGTGTTCGCGCGCCCACTCCGGCTCGGCGTAGGAGCCCAGCGCCGTCTGCGCCTGCAGCAGCAGTCGCTGCGCCACCCCGACTTCGGTCTCGGCGTGCACACCGCCGGACACCAGCGCCACGAAGTCGCGGGCGCGCAGCTCGGCCTCGCGGGTCATCTCCCACGCCGCCGACCACACCAGCGTGCGCGGCAGCGGCTCGGCGATGTCGGCGATCCGGCGCAGCGCCGTCTCCAGCGAGTCGGCGTCCAGCCGCAGCGAGCAGTAGGTCAGGTCGTCGTCGTTGACCAACACCAGCTTGCCCCGCGAAATACCCACCAGCGCAGGGACTTCGGTGACCGGGCCCTCGACGTCGAGCTCCTCACGGTGCACCCGCACCAGCTTGCCGGTGCCGCCCGAGGCGTCCTCGTCATAGATGCCGACCGCCAGCCGGTGCACCCGGGTCTCCCCGGCGCCGGGTGCCGCCCCGCCCTGCGTCACCGCGAACCGGGTGAACCTGCCCTCGGCGTCGGTGTCGAAGTCGGCGCGCAACGTGTTCAGCCCGGTGGTCTTCAGCCATTGCTGGCCCCAATCGGACAGGTCCCGGCCGGACGCGTTCTCCAGGGCGGCGACCAGGTCGCTAAAGGTGGCGTTGCCAAAGGCGTGCGCGCGGAAGTAATCCCGCAGCCCGGCCAGGAAATGCTCGAGCCCGACGTAGGCGACGAGCTGCTTGAGCACCGACGCGCCCTTGGCGTAGGTGATGCCGTCGAAGTTCACCTCCACCGCGTGCAGGTCCGGGATGTCGGCGGCGATCGGGTGCGTCGACGGCAACTGGTCCTGGCGGTAGGCCCACGACTTCTCGACGGTCGCGAATGTCGTCCACGCCGAGGTGTATTCGGTCGATTCTGCCTGGCACAACACCGAGGCGAAGGTGGCGAAGGACTCGTTGAGCCACAGGTCGTCCCACCACGTCATGGTCACGAGGTCGCCGAACCACATGTGCGCCATTTCGTGCAGCACCGTCTCGGCGCGCCGCTCGTAGGAGGCGCGGGTGACCTTGCTCCGGAAGACGTAGTCCTCGAGGAAGGTCACCGCCCCCGCGTTTTCCATTGCCCCGGCGTTGAATTCGGGCACGAACAGTTGGTCGTACTTGCCGAACGCGTACGGCACCCCAAAATTGTTGTGGTAGAAGCCAAAACCCTGCTTGGTCTCGGTGAACAGCCGGTCGGCGTCCATGTGCTCGGCCAGCGACGCCCGGCAATAGATGCCCAGCGGGATCTCGCCGTGCTCGTCGCGGTAGCTGTCGGTCCACCGCGCGTACGGGCCGGCGATCAGGGCGACCAGATAGGTGCTCATCCGGGGGGTGGTGACGAACGTGTGCACCCGGGTCTCGCCGGAGTCGGCGACGGACGCGGGCGCGCCGTTGGAGATAACCTCCCAGTGCTTGGGCGCGGTGACCTGCACGTCGAACGTCGCCTTGAGGTCCGGCTGGTCGAAGCAGGCGAACATGCGCTTGGCGTCGGCCGTTTCGAATTGCGAGTACAGGTAGGTCTCGTCGTCGACGGGGTCGACGAAGCGGTGCAGGCCCTCGCCGGTGTTGGAGTAGAGGCAGTCGGCGTCGACGACGAGGACGTTGCGCTGCTCGAGCCCTGGCAGCGGGATGCCGGTCGCCTCATCATAGCCGGAGACGTCGAGTCGGTGGCCGTTGAGTTCGGCGCTGTGCACCGTCGCCGCGGCGATGTCGACGACCGTGTCGGCGCCGGGCAGCGCGTCGAAGGTCACCGTGGTCGTCGATCGGAACGTCCGGTCGCCCGGCGCCCCGGTCGCGCCGTCGGTGAGATCGAGGACGATGCGGTAGCTGTCCACGGTGAGGACGGCGGCGCGTTCGACGGCTTGGTCGCGGGTGAGGTTAGGAAGAGCCACCCGATCAATTTACGTGTGCTGCTCTACGGGAACAGGAGCGAGCCGCCTACGGTTGTTCCTGGACGGTGCATCACCCGACGAGAGGACTGCGCAATGCCCGACACGGCCCCCGCGAAAAACCACGCCGACTTCTGGTTCGACCCTCTGTGCCCGTGGGCCTGGATCACGTCGCGGTGGATCCTCGAAGTGCAGAAGGTGCGCGACATCGACGTCAACTTCCACGTCATGAGCCTGGCCGTCCTCAACGAAAACCGTGAGGGGCTGCCGGAGAAGTACCGCGAGAACATGAAGCGGGCGTGGGGACCGGTCCGGGTCGCGATCGCCGCCGAGCAGGCCCACGGCGCCGACGTGTTGGAGCCGCTCTACACCGCGATGGGCACCCGGATTCACAACGAGGGCAACAAGGACCTCGAGGAAGTCATCAAGCTGGCGCTGGACGACGCCGGCCTGCCCGCCGAGCTGGCGCAGGCGGCCGACAGCGAGGCCTACGACGACGCGCTGCGCAAGAGCCACCACGCCGGCATGGACCCCGTCGGTGACGACGTCGGCACGCCGACCATCCACGTCAACGGCGTCGCGTTCTTCGGGCCGGTCATCTCGAAGATCCCGCGCGGCGAGGAAGCCGGGAAACTCTGGGACGCCTCGGTGACCTTCGCGTCCTACCCGCACTTCTTCGAGCTCAAGCGGACGCGCACCGAGAAGCCGGAATTCGACTGACGGCACCGCGGTTGCCGGCGCGCATCGCTGTGTAAGGATTGCGGGCATGCGCGTCTACCTCGGCTCTGACCACGCCGGATTCGAGCTCAAGCAGCACATCATCGAGCACCTGAAGAACACCGGCCACGAGCCGATCGATTGCGGCGCCTACAGCTACGACGCCGAGGACGACTACCCGGCGTTCTGCATCGACGCCGCGACGCGCACCGTCGCCGACCCGGACAGCCTGGGCATCGTGCTGGGCGGGTCGGGCAACGGCGAGCAGATCGCCGCGAACAAGGTGCCGGGCGCCCGCTGCGCGCTGGCGTGGAGCGTCGAGACGGCGTCGCTGGCCCGCCAGCACAACAACGCACAGCTGATCGGCATCGGCGGGCGCATGCACACGGTGGCCGACGCGCTCAGCTTCGTCGACGCGTTCCTCACGACGCCGTGGTCGAAAGCCGAACGGCACCAACGGCGTATCGACATCCTCGCCGAGTACGAACGCACCCACCAGGCACCGCCGGTCCCCGGCGCGCCGGCCTGACGCGCCCGTGCCCGAAGGGCATACCCTGCACCGGTTGGCCCGGCTGCACCAGCGCCGCTTCGGCGGGCAGCCCGTCGCGGTGTCCAGCCCGCAGGGCCGGTTCGCCACCGACGCCGCGGTGGTCGACGGCCGCGTCCTGACCCGCACGAGCGTGTGGGGCAAGCACCTGTTCCACCACTACGCCGGCGGCCCGATCGTGCACGTCCACCTCGGCCTGTACGGCGCCTTCACCGAGTGGCGCGTCCCGGCCGACGCCGCGCTGCCCGAGCCGGTCGGGCAGGTGCGGATGCGCATGGTGGGCGCCGGCTACGGCACAGACCTGCGCGGGCCCACCGTGTGCGAGGTGATCGACGAGGGCCAGGTGTCCGACGTGCTGGCCCGGCTGGGTCCCGACCCGCTGCGCAGCGACGCCGATCCGTCCTGGGCGTGGGCGCGGATCAGCAAGTCGCGCAGGCCGATTGGCGCGTTGCTGATGGATCAGACCGTGATGGCTGGCGTCGGCAACGTCTACCGCAGCGAGCTGCTGTTCCGCCACGGGATCGACCCCTATCGGCCGGGCAGGGACGTCGGCGAGCAGGAGTTCACCGCCGCGTGGACGGATCTGGTGGCGTTGATGAAGGTGGGGCTGCGCGGCGGCAAGATCATCGTCGTGCGGCCCGAGCACGATCACGGCGCGCCGTCGTACCGGCAGGGGCGGCCGCGCACCTACGTGTACCGCCGCGCCGGGGACCCCTGCCGGGTCTGCGGGGACACGATCCGCACCGCCGTCCTGGAGGGCCGCAACGTGTTCTGGTGCCCGACGGACCAGAAGTGACCGGCGGTCGCGAACATTGCCAGGAAACTCCCAGCAAGAAACGCTGGCAGTACCCGTTTGGGCCAGGGCGGCCGGCGGGTAACTGCTCCCACTGTGAAAACTCTTCCACGTTTGGCCGCAACGGCTCTCGCAATCGGCGGGCTGGGGCTGGCTGGCTTGGGCGTCGCGACGCAGGCCCAAGCGCAGCCGGGACCGTTCCCGCAGTGGTGCCCGGGTGAGTACTGGGATCCGGGCTGGGGTAACAACTGGGACTGGAACGGCTGCCACGACTGGCGCCGTGAGGGCTACGGCCCGCCGCCCCCTCCGGGCTGGGGCCCGCCGCCTCCGCCGCCGCCGGGTTGGGGTCCGCCGCCGCCTCCCGGATGGCACCCCTGATCCTTCCGCTGAAAACGCGCCCTGCCGATCGTTCGGCAGGGCGCGTTTGACGTCGCGGCTAGATAACGCCCAGCGTCGCGTACACCTCGTTGCTCAGCACCAGGCTGCGCGGGTCCGCGTTGGCCTTGGTGGCGTCGAAGTGGTTCGCGACGTACGCGTAGCCGATGCGGTGCTCCAGGTCGACGAAGCCGAACGAACCGCCCAGCCCGCCGTGGCCGAAGATCCGCGGGTTGGGCCCGTTGACGCACCGCTGGTTGAGCATGTAACCCAGCCCCCAGCCGTGGTCGGCGACCCGCGGCCCCAGGACCAGGTCGGTTTCCAGGCCGCCCTGGCAGACGCGCACCACATCCATGTGCCGGCGGCTCAGCAGCCGCTCCTGGGCGAGCGCGTTGTAGAACGTCGCCAAGCCCAGCGCCGACACCTGGCCGTTGGTCCCAGGGAATTCCAGCTGGCGCCACAACTGCAGGTCGTGCGACCCCAGCTCATCGTCCGGCGCGAATCCCATCGAAATCGCCAGCCCGGCCTTCGGGTGCTCGGTCAGGTTGGCCGGGCGCCGGGGGGCGTTCGCGTCGGTCAACAGGTCGCGCATGTGCGGCTTGTTGACGCGCTCGGCGCAGCGGAGCTGGTCGATGTCGGACAAGCCGATATGGACGTCGGCGCCCAGCGGCTCGGCGATCTCGGTGCGCAGGTACTCGCCGATGGTGCGGCCGGTGACCCGCCGGAACACCT
>NZ_LZKC01000348.1:0-887 GCF_001672685.1 Mycobacterium sp. E2462 | reverse complement strand
CCAGCTGCCTGACCAGCCGCCGCCGCCGCACCCCCGCCGACATGACCCACGCCACCCAAGTTGCCCAACCCCAAAGACGCGAACTGCGGCGTCGGGAACCACGCACCACCAGCACCCACCGTCGCACCACCGGGACCGAACGTCAGCTGCTGACCGATCGACCAGCCGAAGTTGGCGATACCGTTCGAGAAGTACGCCAGACCCGACGTCAGCTTGAAAATTACGTTGTACAACGTGGGATTCAGGCCCAAGAAATTGTTGTTGGGTGTGGGAAGTCCAAACCCGATAAGGTCCTGAATGAGGTTCTGCAGCCAGGTGAATGGCCCTGGGTCGTCGGCCGCGGCAGCGGTTGTGGCGAGTTGCTGCATCGGTGCGACCGCGCCAAGCTGAGACCCGGTGTTGGACGCCGCGTGTGCGACATTTCCTGCGGGCTCGGTGGCAGCCCGGGAGACGGCCATGGCCTGGTCGGTGGTGGCGTCCGGGGTCGTGGTGTTCGGCGGCGCCGGGAACGGCTCGAGCGCCGAGGCCAACACCGAGGCACCCGCATAGCCATACATCGCCACCGCGTCCTGAGCCCACATCAGCCCGTAGTCGGCCTCGGTGGCGGCGATCGCCGGAGTGTTCTGCCCAAAAAAATTAGTGGCGACCAGCGTCGCCAGCAGCACCCGATTCGCCGCGATCGCCGGCGGCGGCACCGTCATCGCGAACGCCGCCTCATACGCCGCCGCCGCCGCCCGACCCTGACTCGCCGTCTCCTCCGCCATCGCCGCCATCACCGACAACCACGACACATACGGCGTCACCGCCTTAAGCATCGACGCCGACGCCGGCCCCACCCACGGACCGCCGCTCAACTCCGTCACCACCGACGAATAACCACTCGCCGC